>JAFEBQ010000031.1 GCA_018242585.1 Planctomycetota bacterium | reverse complement strand
CAGCCACAAGAGCCACGGCAGCCATAAGAGCCACCACAGCTCGAAGCACGGCAGCCACAAGAGTGGCAAGAAGTGCTAGTTGTTGTTGAGTCGAGGATGAGTGGCGCAAGATGAGCCACTCTCGGGCACAAATGGCGGGCGGGCGCGGGCGATAGCCCTCGCTCCGCCCGCTGTCTCTTTGCAAGCCGGAACTTGCCATGAGCCAGAAGACGACCGCGAAGTCAGCGAATCGCCAGAAATCGTCGAAGCCGAACAAGGAGACGTTCAGCTACATGGGTGAGCGCTACGTCTTCGACATTACCAAGGCGATTAAATTCGCCGGCGATGGCCGTGAAGCATTTGAACTCGCTCAAGACGACGTTCGGTTCAGTCTCAAAAAGGTCCGCATCAACAAGGACCATGTCAAAACGGTCGATGTCACCAAGCCTGGCATCGTGGCCAACCTCCAATACGAATGTAAGGATGGCAGCTTGGTCCGTGGCCATCGGCTCATCGACGGCCATCACCGGGCCCAGCGGTGCTTGAAGCTTGGCGTGCCGTTTCAGGTCTATTTGCTGACCGACACAGAAAGCGACGCGATCGTCCTCAAGCAGCCGAAGCAGCAGACAGCGCCGGCTCGCTCAGAATAGCCATTGGTACGCGCGCCCCCGGCGTCCGATCTGGGCATCGCCCGCCCCCCCCCACAAAACTGCCCGGCCTGGCATGACGTTGCCGCTCATCAGGTCGCAAATAGGGCGAAATCCGAAGCAAGTCGAGCGTCGATTTGTCGACGTCCCGGCTGCTTGTTTTGGTAGGCAGTAAGACAAGCAAAGCGGATGCCCTGCAAAGCGAGCAACTCGTCTGCCATAAGCTATTGACATACAGCAGCTTAAACTGCAACCGCGGCGAGTGGATCCGAACTTGGGCGTAGTCGGCCGAAGCGGCTCTAAACCGACGCCGGACCAGAGGTTAACCGGGGCTTGGACGCACCCGTCCCTCGTGATACACTTCAGGGCTTATTGCGCCATCGGGGGTTCAGGCTCGTCGTACCGCTTCGTCGCTGGAGTGGCTGCGGCCGAGTTTGCGGTCGGGTTGTCGAGTGTCGCTCCCACAGTGGCTGATGCCACCGAGGTCGGCTCGGCGCTGATCGAACCTGGCGTCCAGTGGCGCGACTTCCTTTTGAGTGCAATCACCCAGGCCAGCATAGCTTCAATTGGCAGAGCACCGCATTCGTAATGCGGGGGTTGTGGGTTCGACTCCCACTGCTGGCTCTTGCTGACCGCCCGCGCGGTCCACCGTTTAAGATCCGAGTTCCTGGTTCGCCAGTTCCGCCCAGCCACAGGTTCCATCACGTCATCGGCCCACGCTGCACCGGGCAGCCGAGGCCGGCCACACCGTAGCGATTGATTCGCGGTAAAGGTTTTCGTCCATGTCGCAAGTGCTCGATCAACAACAAATCGTCAAGTCGATCGTTCTCTCCAACAGCCCGTTCGGCCCGCAGGACGTTACGCAGTTGGCCCAGGCCATTGCCAGCGACTTCTCGAACTACCGCCTGCTGAACGAAGCGGTGCAAGAGCTGGAACAGAAGGGTGACCCCAGCCCGGCCGGCAAGGTGCGCCTGGGCATTTGCTATTACCTGCAAGGGCGCTACCGCCTGGCCGAAGACACGCTGGTCCACGCCGACAGCGGCGCGCTGGCTTACTTCTACTTGGGCAAGACCCGCTACGCTCGCCAGGACTATCCCGGCGCGCTCGACGCTTATCAGATGGCCGCTCGCGCCGGTTACAACTCCGACGCCTGTCATCTGGCCCGGGCCGAGTCGCAGCGCGCGGCCGGCGACCTGACCGAAACGATGAAGACGCTCGACGGGTTGTCGGGCGCGGTTGAGCAATCGGGCGAATACTTGTACCAGCGCGGCGCGACCGTGGCCGCCATCGGTGGCAACCCGCACGAAGTTGTCGCCTTGTTCGAGCGCGCCGTGAACAACGATCCCCGTCATCCGGGCGCGTTGTTCGGTCTGGCCCTCGAGAACGACCGCCGCGGCAACGACGACGAAGCCATCGACCTTTATCAGCGGAGCGTGGCCCAGTTCCCGCCGACCTACGGCGCGCTGTTGAACCTGGGGCTGTTGTACGAAGACCGCCAGCAATACGACCGCGCTCGCCAGTGCTACCAGCGGATTCTCGACGTGTTCCCCGGCGACCCCCGGGCTCGCATGTACATGAAGGACGCTTCGGCCTCGGGCGATATGTTCTACGACGAAGACGCCCAGCGCCGCCGCGATCGCCTGAACACGTTGCTCAGCATTCCTGTCACCGATTTCGAGCTGTCGGTTCGCAGCCGCAACTGCCTGCAAAAGATGGGCATCAACACGCTGGGCGATCTGACTCGGGCGACCGAGCAGGAACTGCTGGCCAGCAAGAATTTCGGCGAGACCTCGCTGACCGAAATCAAGGACATGCTCAACAGCAAGGGGTTGAGCCTCGGCCAGTTCGCTCACGAGAAGACCCGCGTCGATCTGAGCGCCGAGTTGGCGACCATGTCGCCCGACGAGCAGGCCCTGCTGAACAAGCCGATTGCCGATCTGAACCTGTCGGTGCGTGCCCGCAAGTGCATGGCTCGTCTCAATATGACGACCATTGCTGAGCTGGTACGTCGCAGCGGTGACGAGCTGCTCGAGTGCAAGAACTTTGGCGTCACCAGCTTGAACGAAGTGCGCGAGAAGCTCACGACGCACGGACTGAAGCTGCGTGGCGACTGATCGCCGTGCCTTGACTGTTGCTCACGAGCGACTTCTTTAGCGTGCAGGGTGGCGAATGACTGCGCCCACGGGCAACGCGCCGGCCTGCACGTTCCAGTTGCTGCACGTCGACACCGGCGGTGTAGCCTCAGGCAGCGCCAACGCGGCTGGTGGTGCGCGGCGCGGCCGGCTTTCACTGCCGCACGGCACGGTCGAGACGCCAGCCTTCATGCCCGTCGGCACCCAAGGGACCGTCAAAGGATTGACGATCGACCAGGTCCGCGCGACCGGCGCCGAGATGATCCTGGGGAACACCTATCATCTGGCCTTGCGGCCGTCGGCCGAGGTGGTGCGCGATCTCGGCGGCCTGCACGCGATGATGCAGTGGACCGGCCCCATCCTGACCGACAGCGGCGGCTTCCAATTGTTCAGCCTGGCCGAGATGACCCGGGTGTCGGAAACCGGCGCGATCTTCCGCTCGCACATTGACGGCTCGCTGGTCGAGCTGACTCCCGAGCGCGCGATCGCCATCCAGAAAATGCTCGGCAGCGACGTGGCGATGGTGCTCGACCATGTGGTGGCGCTGCCGTCGGATCGCGACACTATTGTCGACGCGCTCGAACGGACGCTGCGCTGGGCGCGGCGCTCGCGCGATGCCGGCACCCGCGCGGACCAGGCACAGTTCGGCATCGTGCAAGGGGGGCTCGATGAAGGGCTGCGCGTGCATTGCGCCGCAGAACTGGTGAAGCTCGACTTCCCCGGCTACGCCATCGGCGGCTTGAGCGTGGGCGAGCAGCCGGCCGAAATGTACCGCGCCATCGAGTGGACCACGCCGGTCCTGCCGGTCGACAAGCCGCGCTACCTGATGGGGGTCGGCCGGCCGCAGGATTTGCTCGAAGCGATCGCCCGCGGCATCGACATGTTCGACTGCGTCATGCCGACGCGCAACGGCCGCAACGCGCTGGCGTTCACCGACGCCGGGCCCCTGCGCGTGCGCAATCAGCAATTCCAACGCGACACGCGACCGCTCGAAGAGGACTGCCCCTGCCTGGCCTGTCGGCACAGCCGCGGGTACCTGCGGCACATGTTCATGGCCGGCGAGATGCTGGGTCCGACGCTGCTATCAATTCACAACCTGACTTATTACCAACGCCTGTTGGCCCGTGCGCGCGCGGCCATCGAAGCCAACCGGTTCCAAGAGTTCCGGGCCGAGCGCCTGGCCGGCTGGAACAAGGTCGCTGCCGAACCCGAGGCGTGAGCACGTTCCGCCCCTGGCTGCCTCTCACCGCGCCTTTGTAACCCAGGAACCGACTCAGGGTGGCACGGCCGCTAGCCGGCCGTGTTGCGCAGCAACAAGAAAGAGGTTCAATTCTCCACCGTCGTTCTTGTCGCTGCGCGACCCAGCCGCAAGCGGCTGGGCCACCCAAATGTTTCGGCGTGCCAGCGGCCCCGCCACCCCTCACTGGGCTTTTTCAGCGGCGGAACTTAGAATACCTTCGCAGCTTAGGGCGGACGGCGAAACCTTGCGTGGCGGCTCATGTCTTATCGCACCTTAAAGCGATTGATCGGCGAGAAAAGCCTCGAGCGTAAATGCTTGATGTTGTTCGCCGTCAGCTTGCTGCTGCTGATCACTGGCAGCTTCTGGCTGTACAGCGGGCTGACCGAGCAACTGGTCACCAAGCAGAATCGCACCCGAGGTCGCGACCTGGTCGACAAGATTCTGCTGCAGACCCACTGGGAACAATACACCGCCAAGAGCGACAAGGCCTTCAGCGAGGTGATCAAGAACCAACTCGGGCCGATTCTGGAGTACCACGATTACGCCTGCGTGCTCATCCGACCCAACAGCCGCGACCCAGCCCACGCCCCGCGCGATGCCTGGGAAGTGCAAGAGCTGTCCCGGGTGCCAGCCTATGCCTCGACCAGCGAGCCGCCGCGCCCGTTCGGCCGGCTGATCAACGGCGGCAAGGACTACGAATATTACCAGCCGATCTACGCCTCGAAGGGCTGCATCAACTGCCACCGCGCGATCCAAGGCCCCAGCAACCTGGCCGAAGGCGACTTGATGGCGGTCGCCCGGGTGCAGATGTCGAACCAGACCACCCAGCGCGACCAGGCCGTCAACCGTGGCATCTTGATCGGGCTGGCGATCATCACGGTGTTCCTGGCGATCGTCTGTGCGTGGGGCATTATCCGTTACGTGATCGGCAAGCCGCTGAAGCACTTGCGCGATGTGAGCGACGCGGTCAGCAAAGGCGAGACCGACCAGCGCGCCGAGATTCGCACCGGCGACGAGTTCGAGGAACTGGGCAACGCGTTCAACCGGATGTTGCGCCACTTGCTCGACGCCCAGCAAGAGCTGCAAAAGGTGAACTCAAACCTGGACGTGAAAGTCGACCAGTTGGCGCAGGCCAACATGCAGTTGTTCGACATGAACCGCTTGAAGAGCGACTTTCTGGCCACGATGAGCCACGAGCTGCGCACGCCCTTGAACAGCATTATCGGCTTCAGCGACGTGCTTAGCTCGATCAGTTCGTTGGAGGACAAGCAGAAGCGCTACGTGCAGAACATTCAGAAGTCAGGGCGCGTGCTGCTGGACATGATCAACGACATCTTGGACCTGGCCAAGATCGAAAGCGGCAAGATGGACGTCCGGGCCAGCGAGTTCCGCATCGACGGCGTGATCGCGGCCCAGTGCGACATGGCTCGCCCGCTGACCGAAAAGAAGAACATCGATCTCGACGTGGAAATCGAACCCGACCTGCCCACGTTGTTCCAGGACCAAGGAAAGGTCCAGCAGATACTGAACAACTTGCTGTCAAACGCCATTAAGTTCACGCCCGAGGGAGGCCGAATCGTCGTGACCGCGCGGCGCGGCACGAACGACGAGCTGAACCTGGTCGTGGCCGACACCGGCGTGGGGATTGCCGAAGAGGACCAGGTCAAAGTCTTTGAAAAGTTCCGCCAAGGAAGCTCAGTGCTGATCGGCGGCGACGCCATGACCCGGGAGCACTCGGGCACGGGGCTGGGCCTTTCGATCGTCAAAGAGCTGTGCAAGCTGCTGGGGGGCGAGATTTCGCTGCACAGCGAGTTGGGCAAAGGAAGCGTCTTTACGGTCCACTTGCCCTGGTCCGCCCCGGTGGTCCCCAAGGTCGAAACGCCCCTGGCCGATGACCTGAGCGACTTGACGCGCGCCCGGCGGATCGACTACGAACGTACCGCAACGGGCGCCGTCCCGCCGGCGGCGTGAGCGCAGGGCGCGTGGCGATGCGCCTTGGCGACGCACCGCGTCGCTAGTGGACGGAGACGCATCAGTCGCGCGCGAGTCGCCATCAACCCTTCTCCCTTCGGGAGAAGGTGGCGGCGCTAGCCGACGGATGAGGGTCCCGATTCAATCTTGTTTGGTATCGCGCGAAGTGAGTCGAACAGAACTCGATGATCAAAACGCAGAACAAAGTTGACCCTCATCCGGCCTTCGGCCACCTTCTCCCGAGGGGAGAAGGGTTGGCGCACAATCCGTGATGATGGAAACGTGATTGGCCTTGAACGTCTTTACCCTCCCCCCCTGCCCCTCCCTGTAAGGGAGGGGTGTTCGCGTGTGCCTTGTGTTGCGATTGAACTACCGTCACTGAAAGACAGAACGACTCCGTGAAATCTGATCAGCCTGCTTCTGAAGTTCAACTGTTCACCGACGGCGGGTGCAGCGGCAACCCCGGCCCGGGAGGCTGGGCCTTCATCTTGCGCCACCCGGCCACCGGCAAGGAAATCGAAGAGTCGGGCGCCGAGCAAGTGACCACCAACAATCGCATGGAGCTGATGGCCGTCGTACGCGGCTTGGAGAAGCTGTCGCGACCCACGCGCGTCGAGCTGCTGACCGACAGCGTCTATGTCGGCAAAGGGTTGAGCGAGTGGATGGCCAACTGGAAGCGCAACGGCTGGCGTCGCCGCGAGGGAAAAAAATGGGCCGAGGTCAAGAACGAAGACCTCTGGCGCCGACTCGATGAGCTGGTCGCCCAGCATCAGCTCACCTACACGGCCGTCGCGGGGCACAGCGGCCACGCGGAAAACGACCGCTGCGACGAGCTGGCCGTGGCGGCCTATCAAAAGTACCGCCGCACACGATAATGCCGCGAGTCCAGCAAGCGCCACGACTCCCAAGCCCAGGGTTTTACTCCCAAGGTCTTTGCCGCGTCGAGCGTTCCCAACTGCGGCCGCGCGATTGCTACAATACCCCCATGAGCGAAGCCGCGCGCACCGATGATCGACCTGCCGCCGATGTGCTGGCCACGCCAGTGCAGTACCTGCGCGGCGTCGGGCCGCAGCGCGCCGAGTTGCTCGAACGGCTGGGTCTGCGCACGGCGCGCGACGTCCTTTTCTATTTTCCGCGCGACTATCAAGACCTCAGCGATCTGAATACGATCGACGATCTGGCCGAAAACGTCCTGCTGCGCGTGCGGGCCGAGGTGCTGGAAGTCGAATCGCGCCGCGGCCGCAACGGTCGCACCGTCCTCGGCCTGCTCTTGAAGGTCGGGCCGGCCACGGTCAATGCCGTCTGGTTCAATCAGCCCTTCTTGCGCGACAGGTTCGCGGTCGGGCAGCAACTGCTGCTGATCGGCAAGGCCCGCTTTCGCGGTGGCGTGTGGCAGTTCTCGCACCCCTCGACCAGCATCATCGAAGCCGAGCCCGACGAAGACCTGCCCAACATGTTGCCGGTCTATTCGCTGACCGAAGGTCTGGCCCAGGGGCACCTGCGGCGGATCGTCCGGGCCGCGGTCGAGTTGTGCCTGCCCGTGTTGGAAGAAGTCTTTCCGCCGTTATATCTAGAACAGCATGCGCTATTGCCGCTGCAACAAGCATTGCCGCAGATTCACTTCCCGCACGATCGCGACCAGTTGGCGACCGCGCGGCGGCGGTTCGTTTACCAGGAGCTGTTCATCTTGCAGTTGGCGTTGGCCACGCGCCGCCGCCGGCAACACGATCAGTCGCAAGCGCCGCCGCTCGAGACGTCGGCCAAGATCGATGCCCGCATCCGCCGGCTGTTTCCGTTCGAGCTGACCGAAGGACAGAACCAGGCCATTCGCGAGATTTGCGCCGACCTGGCCCTGCCGCTGCCGATGAACCGGCTGTTGCAAGGGGACGTGGGCAGCGGCAAGACGATCGTCGCCATGTACGCGATTCTGCTCGCCATCGCCCACGGCTACCAGGCCGCCCTGATGGCGCCGACGGAAATCCTGGCCCGGCAACACGCCGCCACGCTGGGCAAGCTACTGTCGCACAGCCAGGTGCGCTGGAAGCTGCTGACCGGCGGTTTGCCGGCGTCGCAGCGCGAGGCGATCCGCGCTGGGCTGCGCTCGGGCGAGCTCGATGCCGTGATCGGCACGCACGCCATGTTGCACAACGACGTCGAGTTCAGCCGGCTAGGCGTCGTGGTGATCGACGAGCAACACAAGTTCGGCGTGCGCCAGCGCGAAATCCTGCGCCGCGCCGGCGTCGATCCGCATTATCTGGTGATGACCGCCACGCCGATCCCACGTTCGCTGGCCATGACGCTGTTCGGCGACTTGGAAGTCACCACACTGCGTGACGCCCCGCCGGGTCGTCAAACGGTGCGCACCTACTTGGCGACGGCCGAGCAACGCGAGAAGTGGTGGGACTTTTTCCGTCGCAAGCTGCGCACCGGCCGGCAAGGCTACGTCATCGCGCCGCTGGTCGATGCCGAGCAAACGGTGACCAGCTTTGACGACGACGCCGAAGCCCCTCCGGCCGCGGCCGAACAATTGTTCGAGGCGCTGGCCCACGGCCCGTTGAGCGAGTTCCGCGTCGGCCTGGTTCACGGACGAATGAGCGGCGCCGAGAAGCAAGCGGCCATGGAGAAGTTCCGCTCGGGTCAGACCCAGGTGCTGGTCGCCACCACCGTGATCGAAGTCGGCGTCGATGTGCCGAACGCCACGCTGATGACCATCGAAGACGGCCACTGCTTTGGCCTGTCACAACTGCACCAGTTGCGCGGCCGCATCACCCGCGGCACTCACCCGGGCTATTGCTGCGTGTTTGCCGAGATCAAGAACGACGCGGCCCGCGAGCGGTTGGAAGCCCTGGTCAACACGACCGATGGCTTCGCCTTGGCCGAAATCGATTTCAAGCTGCGCGGGCCGGGCGATTTGCTGGGGACTCAGCAACACGGGCTGCCGCCGCTACGGATTGCCGACCTGCACGAGGACGGCGCGATCTTGGAAGAGGCGCGGCAAGACGCCCGGGAGATGATTGCACAGGATCCGGGCCTAGCCGCGCCGGACCATCAGCGCCTGCGCCGGCAGATGCTATCGCGCTACGGCAGCGTGCTGGAACTCGGCGATGTGGGGTGAGCCAAGAATCTCACGACCGCTCTTGCCAAACTGATGGATCGCGTGAGGAATGGTGAACGGCAACCACAAACAAATGGTTACTGGCAATCCGGTAGTAAATGCCAAAGGGAAAGCGGTGGAGCAGCGCCAAGCGAATGCGCTTGCTGACTAACGGATACCTTTCGGGTGAGCCGCTAATCCTCCTCAGCAACTCATCGACGGCCCGATCAAAAACAACTCCCAGGCCCGCCCTCTGCGATTCGTACCAAAGCACTGACTCCAAATACTCTGCCTCGGCACGCGGGTCAAAGATAATCGGCAAACTCATTGCCCGAGCCGCTTCGCTAGCTTTTCCCTGACCTGCTCCCAGGGCACTCCGGTCGATGGATCGGCTTCGTGTTCGTCCACGCGCCGTTCCAGTTCGGCTAGCTGCGCGTCGGTCATCGGGACCAAGCCCGTCTCAGCGGTAATGCTGTCCCAAATCTCATTGACCAGCAGCAGTCGCTGCTCGATCGACATCCGGTCGATGCCCAGCGATTGAAACTCGGGCGACATAAGGCAGCCTCGGAAATTGCCGTGAAGAAGACTGCCTGCATTATACCACGCTAGCAGCCAAGGGCGGCGGATCAAAGCCGGCATCAGCCAGCCCCCCAATTAAGCATTAAGCATTTCGCATTAAGCATTCCCCCCCACCTCGGCCAACCGGCATAGACGCCAATCTGGCCTTTGTTTATTGTTCGCCCCTCTTCGTCCTTCCCACCGCTAGCACTTCCGTCGGCGTTCGCCTCGGAGATTCATCAGATGGCATCGGCTGCCGGGTCGTCGGCAGGGTCGGCCTTCGCGCCGTCCCGACTGACCGACCTGATCTTACCCATCGGCTTCATCGCCAGCGTGCTGGTGATCATGGTGCCCATGCCGCCGGCGCTGATGGACTTGCTGTTGTCATTCAACATCACCGTGGCCGTCATCATGCTGTTGACGACCATCTACGTGAAAACGCCGCTCGAGTTCAATATTTTCCCGTCGCTGCTCTTGGCCACCACGCTGGGCCGGTTGGTGTTGAACGTGGCCACGACGCGATTGATCCTGACCCACGGCCAGGACGACGGCCTCGACGCCGCCGGCACGGTGGTCCGTGAATTTGGCGAGTTCGTGGCTGGCGACAAGATCGTCGTTGGCATCATCATCTTTGTGATCATCGTCTTGATCCAGTTCGTGGTAATCACCAAAGGCGCCACGCGCATCAGCGAAGTCGCGGCCCGTTTTGCCTTGGACGGCATGCCCGGCCGCCAGATGGCGATCGACGCCGACCTGAACGCCGGCACGATCGACGAAAAAGAAGCCCAGCGCCGTCGCGCCGAGATCACCCAGCAAGCGGACTTCTTCGGCGCGATGGACGGTGCCAGCAAGTTCGTCCGTGGCGACGCCATCGCCGGCATCGTCATTACCCTGATTAACATCGTGGGCGGCTTGATCATCGGCGTGGTCGACGCCGGCATGTCCATCGGCAACGCCGCCGAGATTTACACCAAGCTGACCATTGGCGACGGTCTGGTCAGCCAGTTGCCGGCGTTCTTGATCTCGTTGGCCGCTGGTTTGCTGGTCACCCGCAGCAGCACCGAATCGAACCTGCCGGCCCAATTCCTCAAGCAACTCTTCTCGCGTCCCCAGGCCCTGGCCGTCACATCGGGCTTCGTCGGCTTGCTGGTGTTCACCAATCTGCCGACGATTCCGCTGCTGTTGATCGGCGTCGGCTGCGCGACGGTGGCCTACATGTCGGTTCGCCAGACGCGCCAGACCAAGCAGGCCGCCGCAGTGGCTGCCGCCGCACCCAAGAAGGCAGCCGAGGAGCGGATCGAAGACTATCTGACCATCGACCCGATGGAGATCGAACTGGGCGTGGGGCTAATTCGTCTGGCCGATCCCAAGCGGAACGGCGATTTGCTCGAACGCGTCCAGCGCGTGCGCCAGAACGTGGCGGCACAGATCGGCATCGTCATGCCCAAGGTCCGCATTCGCGACAACATGCGGCTGGACCAGAACCAGTATCGCATCAAGGTCGCCGACGCCGTGGTGGGCGAAGCGACCGTGTACCCGAACATGCTGCTGGCGATGGACTCGGGCCTGACCACTGGCAAGATTCGCGGCATCGAGACCCGCGACCCCGCGTTCAACACCACGGCCGTTTGGATCGAACCAGCACAACGCGACCAGGCCGAAATGCTCGGCTACAGCATTGTCGAGCCGGTGGCCGTGCTGGCCACTCACTTGACCGAAATGGTCCGCAAGCACGCCGACGAGATTCTGACCCGCGACGCCACGAAACACCTGATCGACGAACTGAAGCAAAAGTCGCCGGCCGTGGTCGACGAATTGATCCCCGGCCAGATGAAGCTGGCCGAGGTGCAGCAGGTGCTCCAGATGTTGCTGCGCGAGTCGGTGCCCATCCGCCAGCTTAGCCCGATTCTGGAAACGCTGGGCGATTACGCCGGGCGGACCAAGGACTCGATTCTGCTGACTGAATACGTGCGTCACCGGCTGGCGCGGACGATTTGCTCGCGGTTGCGCGACGCCAGCGGTCGCTTGTTCGTGATTGCCGTCGACCCGGCGCTCGAGGACCGGATTCGAGCGGGCTTCGAGCACAACGATCGCGGCCTGTTTATCCGCATGTCCCCCGCCGCCATCGAAGCCACCTGCCGCACCATCGGCCGCGAAGTCGACAAGCTGACCAAGACCGGCAAGTCGCCAGTGATTCTCGTCAGCCCGCAGATTCGCGCTGCCGTGAAGTTGATGACCCAGCCACACCTGCCCCAGTTGGTGGTCCTGTCCTACAACGAAGTCACTCGCGATACGCAGATTGAATCGATCGGCCTGGCCAGCGACGCCACGACGGCGCCGGCTGGTTAACGCATTGACTTGATACCTCCGCACCCCACTCGAAGCTCATCATGGACGTACGAACCTTTCGAGCCGCCACGATGCAAGACGCGCTGGCCTTGGTGCGCCGCGAGCTGGGCCCCCTGGCCGCGGTGTTGCACACCCGCGAGCTGTATGGCCACACGCTGGTGCGCTGGATTCCCGGCTTGCGTCAGATCGAAGTCACCGCCTCGGCCGAAGTGAACGTGCCGAGCCGCTTCGCCCCGCCGGCCGATGCGCCGAAGCCAGCAGCGCCGGTCGCGCCGACCATTCAAGCAACCACGATGCCCGCGCCCACGGCAACCATGCCGACCGAAAACCGTCAGGCCTTCCGCGAAGAGCTGCGCGGGCAACTGAACGAGCTACAGGCGATGGTCGAAGACCTGTGCCGGCGGAACCGCTCGACCGGTCGCCCCGACCTGCCCGAAACGCTGTTCCGACTGTACACGCAATTGATCGATGCCGAGGTCAGCGAAGCGGTCGCCCGCGAGCTGGTCGAACGAGTCCGCAACGACGTCGACCCGGCCGACCTGGACGACATGGCTCTGTTGAACGCTCATCTGGTGCGAATGATCGAGCGCGAAGTCGCCATTGCCGGGCCGCTGGCCCTGCAAGCGGGCAAATGCCGGCGCGTGGCGCTGGTGGGCCCAACTGGCGTCGGTAAGACGACCACCATCGCCAAGCTGGCCGCGAACTATCGCTTGCGCGACAAGCGCCGCGTCGGCCTGATCACCGTCGACACCTACCGCATCGCGGCGGTCGAACAGTTGCGGACCTATGCCGACATCATCGACCTGCCCATGCAAGTCGTGGCCACGCCGCGGCAGATGCGCGAAGCGGTGGCCCAGATGGCACACCTGGACCTGGTGCTCATCGACACGGCCGGCCGCAGCCCCAAGGACGAAATCAAGCTGCAAGAGCTGAAGGCGTTTCTGGCCGAAGCCGAGGCCGACGAGGTTCACCTGGTGCTCAGCGCCGTGGCCAGCGCCAGTGTGCTGCAGAACACGGCCGAACGCTTTGGCCACGTGGGAACGACGGCCTTGGTGCTGACCAAGTTGGACGAAGCGACCAGCCTGGGGCACCTGCTGCCGCTGGTGCGCAACGGCCGCTTGCCGATCAGCTACCTGACCGATGGCCAGAACGTGCCCGACGACATCGCCCCGGCCGATCGCGCCCGGCTGACCAAGCTGATGCTGACGGTTGAAGCGCCGACGCCGCCGATGCGCCCGCTGGACACAGGTGGCTTGGAACTGTGCATGCCGCCGATGACGCAAATGCGCCTGCAACGCTAACCGCACGCCGCGAACACACACGCCATCGAGTGACCTGAATCAACAATCAACGGACTAAGACAATGAGTGACCAGGCAAACGATTTACGGCAAATGGTGCTACGGGCCTTTCGCCCGCCCACCGCGCCGGCCAGCGCGCCGCCACGGCTATTAACAGTGGTGGGGGGCAAAGGAGGCGTGGGGGCGACGACCGTGGCGGTGAATCTGGCGTTGGCGCTGGCGCGCGACGGCCAGCGCGTGGTGTTGGTCGATGCTGACTTCCAGGCGGCCGACACCACCAAGCTGTGCCAGATCGACGCCGAAGTGACCATCGCGGACGTGCTGGCCGGCACGCGCGACGTTCACGAAGCCCTTTCTCGCGGACCAACCGGCATGTTAGTCCTGCCTGGGCAGTGGAACGCTTGCACCCTCGAACCGGATGAAAAGGCGCAAACCCGGCTGATCGAACAACTAAGTTGTTTGGGCGCCTATGCTGACTATGTGGTGCTCGATGCCGGCAGCGGCGCGCGCCGCGCGCTGAGCCGGTTCTGGCAAGCCGCCGATCGCGTGTTGCTGGTCACCACGCATGACGGCGTGTCGATCATGGACACGTACGCCACGGTCAAGCTGCTGGGCCAAGGACAGGGCATGCCCCCGGTACAGTCGATCGTCAATCAACTGCTCGACGTGCGGCAAGCCGACGACGTTCACGACCGGCTGGCGCGGGCTTGTCGCAAGTTCCTGGGACTGAGCCTGGAACACTGTGGCGGGATCGTGTTTGACCCGGCCGTCGAAGCGGCCGGCGCGGCCTTGGAACCCGTCGCGGTCCACGCGCCAATGGCGGAGTCAGTGTTGCAATTCGATCAACTGGCGCAGCGCTTGGCCACGGAACTGGCCGGCGCGGCGGCAAAGTGCGCGGCCTAGAGCGCGATAGCACGCGCGCCGGCGCGCTAACCAAATCAACTCACCAAGAAACATTCAACTCAAGCGGAGTCAACGGTCGATATTAGCCCCGAGTCTCGCTCTGTAACCGTCTGTCAAACTTTGAGCGTTGCGAAAAGTTTGCGGGCACTTACGAGGACGTTCGGTGGCGCGCAACTTTGCCGGCTTGCTGGGATTGGTTGCGTTGGCCACGACGTTGGTCCGAGCCTTGGGGCACGGAACGGCAATCGACGCGGCGCTGGTCCAAGGCTGGATCAACCTGATGTTGTTCTCGGCCCTGGGACTGGTGCTCGGCTGGATTGCTCAACGTGCGGTTCAGGAAGGTGTCCGCGGGCAGTTGGCGGCCGAACTGGCCAGCCAGCAAACTGCCGGCGGCGCCAAGCCGAACCGAAAGTAAGCGCACCTGTCGCTGGCCCCCGGCCAACGACGCGTGCGACGCGGAACTAACAACGTCGAGTCGCCAGGAAGGCGATTCGAGACGACCGTCGCGATGGCTCGACCGCGCGACAGTCGTAACAGAATGCCCGTCATGGAGGATGGAATGGCCACGGTCGCTCTCGAAGATATCGTCGTCGTGTGGGAAGCGTTCAAAGCCGACCCCAATAATCAAGACCTGCGCAATCGGCTGGTCGAGCAATATCTGCCGCTGGTGAAATACAACGGCGAGCGCATTTGGTCGCGGCTGCCCGAGGGAGTCGAACTCGACGACCTGACCAGCGCTGGCGTGTTTGGGCTGATGGACGCCATCGACGCGTTCGACATGACGCGCGGCGTCAAGTTCGAGACCTACTGCGTCCCGCGTATCCGCGGCGCCATGCTCGACGAGCTGCGCACGATGGACTGGGTGCCTCGCCTGGTCCGCTCGAAGGCCAGCAAGTTGAACGAAGCCGTCAAGACGCTCGAAACCAAGCTCGGCCGCCAGCCGAGCGAAGCCGAGCTGTCGTCGCACATGGGCATCAACGTGGCGGAGCTCGAGCGGATGATGCTCGAAGCCAATGCCGTCGGCCTGATCAGCTTGAACAAGAAGTGGTACGAGACCGACAGCTACAAGGATGTCCGCGAGATCGACATCCTCGAGGACAAAAAGGGGGAAGACCCCACGCGGCGGATCCAGAAGGGTGACTTAATGCGGCTGGTGACCAAGGGGCTCAATCGCAACGAGCGCCTGATCATCATCCTGTACTATTATGAAGAGCTGACGATGAAGGAGATCGGCGCGACGCTCGATCTGTCCGAAAGCCGCGTCAGCCAGATGCACAGCTCGATCGTGCAGCGCTTACAACAGCAACTCGGCCGCCGCCGGCCCGAGTTCGGCACGTAAGCGACCGCCGCGACTTATATCGTCGAGCAATGAACATTAGCCCCCGGTCAATGACCGGGGGCTTTGTGTTGCGCGGCGCGTTAGAACGTGATGTTTACTTTCGGCATCGCCTTCCGCAATTGCTCGGCTCCGGCTTTGGTGAGTTTGGTGTCGAACAACACCAGGGTCTTCAGCGATTTCAGCGCCGCGAGCGCCGGGATCGCGCTGTCGTCGACCGCCGTACCGCTGAGGTCCAGCGACTCCAACTTCGTCAACACAGCCAGTGACTCCAGCCCCTTGCCAGTGACTTGCGTGCCGCTCAGGTTCAAACTGCGCAGTCGCACCAACGTAGCCACCTTAGTCAGGTCGGCATCGGCCAGCTTGGTCGAGCCCAGCGACAATTCAGCCAGCGCCGGCAGTTCCTCTAACAACGCCACCCCCTTGGCGGTCACCTGCGTCTCTTCCAGGTCGAGCGATTCGAGCGACAGACATGCCTTCAAATGGGCCAAGTCCGTGTCGTCGATTTGCGTGCCACTCAGGTCGAGCTTCTTTAAGGTCTTGAGCTTGCCCAACTGCTCCAGCCCCGAGCCGTCGATCTTGGTATCGCTCAGGTCCAAGGTGTGCAGCTTGGCAAAGCCGATCGTCGCGCTCCACGTGGCCAGCTGCGCGTCGGTGACCGCGGTCTCTTCCAAGTCGGCCTCGATGATCGCCCCCTCGTCGGATTGCGTGTTGCGAATCGCCTTGCCGTGCAGGTCTTCGATCGCCTTGACGACCTGGTCGACCGCCTGGCGCTCGGGACTGGCGTGCGGCGCCTTGCCACAGCCGGCTTGCACCAGCAGCACGAGCCCACACCCCGCCAGGAAACTCCGCATCAACTTGGACATCGCCCGCTCCTTTGCGCCAAATCGAATCGCGTCACGGCTGGCGCGATCGCGTTAATGGATTACCGATGAAAGAGCTTAACCCAGCGCCAGCGGCGAGTCTATCGGCCGCCTTGGGTTCAAGATCGTGTGCGAAATGGGCGTTTCGGCGCGCTCGTCACGGCCGCGGGAAGCTCAATTGCCGCCGAGCTTCTTTCAGCACGAAGTCCACGTCGGTGAACGGCTCGGCGCCGATGTCCTGCCAGACGATCCGCCCGCGGCCATCGACCACCACCGTGGCGTGCAGTGGCACGCGCTCGAAATCGTCGTACGCCCCATAAGCCTTGAACCGTTCCATGCCGGCGTCCGAGACCAGCGGGAACGGAAACTCGCCGTCGCTCGCAAAGCTGGTCCAGGACGTTTCCAGTGCCTCGGGCCCATCGGTGCTGACGCCCAACAACTCGATGCCGGCGTCGCGGAACTTGCCCGCCGCCGGGGCGAACTTCTTCAACTGCTCGACACAGTGCAAACAACTCTTGCCCAGGTAGAACACCAGCACGACCGGCTTGCCACGGTAATCGTCCCAGCGGAGCTTTTTCCCCTCGGCCGTGGTGAACTCGCCCAGCTTTGGCGCGGCTGGCGGTGTCCACGTCACCGGGCCCAGGCTGTCGAGCTGAGGGCGCACGCCAACGTCGGTCGCGTCGGTTGGCTTGGTCCGCCAGTCGCCCGACAGTTTCTCGCGCGCGATTACCGACGCAATCCGCGCGATGACCGGCAAGTCCAGGTCCATCTTACCGCCGACGCGACGCAGCTCGGCCAGTTCCTTGGCCGCCTCGTCGTGCTTTTCGAGCCGATTCAGCACATCGACCAGATTGGCCCGCGGATAGGCCTGATCCTTGTCGGCCGTAGCTGCCTGGCGAGCGAGCTTCTCGGCTTCGTCGCGTTTGCCGGCGGCGAGGTTGGCTCGACTCAGAACTTCGCGGCTGACCTTGGCCCGTTCCAAGTGCTTGAGCGCTTCGTCCCATTGCTCTTCGCTGGTGGCGCGGTGGCCGCGCAGCTCGTCGATCGCCCGTTCCAGGTCGGTGACCAGCTTCGACGCGTTCTTGCCGTCGTCGGTCTTCTTGTCGGCGACGGCGTTCTTAGCGTCGGCTGGCTTCTTCTCGTCGGGCTGCTTGGCGGCGGCGGTCTTGTCGTCCTTCTTGTCGGTTGACTTGGGCTTCTTCTCTTCGGCAAGCCAGGTTTCGAGCGTTCGGAGTTGCGTGTCTCCTTGCTCGCGCTTGCCCGTCAAGTAGTACGCCGTCCCCAGCGCCCGGACGCGCGGCAACTCGTCGGCCCGCTCGTCCCGCTTTTCCAAATAAGGCGTGTCGGCCAGCGCGATCAGCTCGTCCCACAGCTCGAACGTCGACAGGGTTTCAATCAAGCGCGTCCGGCCGAAGCTGGCACTCCCCTTCCCTTTGCTGGCCGTGTTATACCGCGGATGACGCGGCAGTTCGGTCATGTTCTTGGCCAGCGCGACCCCTTGATGGGCTCGGCCCAACAGCCCCAGCGTGCGGATCAACCATTCCTGGTTGTGAGCATAGTTGTGAATCTCGTCGGGCATGACCCGATTGGCAATCATGTAGGCGTGATCGGTTCGCGTAGCCGCTTCCTGCTGCCAGGCCGCGTCGCGGTAGCGGTGCAACTTCGAGTAGGTGTGCCCTGGCATGTGCCACATGTGGGCGATGGCCGGCGCGGCTTGCCCACACTGGGCCGCCGACTTCACGGCGCGCAGCGGCTTCTCGTCGTCCCACAGGTGAATCCGATAATGGTGGGCCGGGTGATTGGGCACCGTGGCGAACACTTCGCCCAGCAGCGCATCGACGGCCCGGTGGCTGCTGATCGGCAAGTTGTGCTCGCGGTTCTGCCAAATCAACACGGCGAGCTGCGCCTTGGCCTCGACCTCGTCGGGATAGTCAAAGGTTATGTCCTCGAGCGCGCGGACCAGCTTGCGACGGCGTTCAGTCTCCTGGGCCTTGGTCGCGTCGGGCTTGGCCGGTGGATTCGCCTTGGCCGCGACGGCCGATGCCGCAGGAGCGGCGGGTTTCGCCGGCGTGGCAGGTTTGTCGCCCGTCGTCGCGGGGACTGGCTTCGCAACGGCTGGCGAGGCTTCCTTGGGTTTGTCGGCCTTGGCGGCGGGCGGTTCGCGATAGTACGTGGCCCAGGCGTCGATCCAGGCTTGCTCGCGCGGCGAAGCTTTCGCGCGGCGTTTGGTCGCTTGCTCGATGAACTGCCTGGCCCGCTTCGCGTTGTTGATATTCGCCAGCGCCATCCCCCAATAGGCCATCGCGCAGTCCGGGTCCAACTGGGCCGCCTGCCGGAACGAGCGCTCGGCTTCGAAGTACCAGAAGCCGTGCAACTGGCCAAGCCCTTGATTGAAGAACTGCTGCGCCTCGGGAGACTTGGTCGTGACCTGGATCGAGACGTTGCCACAGCCGGGGATCAAGTGCGCCGCTTGCCGCGGGCCATCGTCGAACGCCGCCCCGTGAGCCGAGTGACCCGGCAGCGGCGCGGCCGACGCCGCAGGTGCGGTGGCCACCGGCTTGGCATCGCCAGCCGTCGCACCTTCGGCGGCAAGGGCGAAGGCCGGCAGCGAGCCGATCAGCGCGGCAGTGCAAACGAACTGGAACAAGCGGCGATGCATGGTTCACGCCTCGGCGTGTGATTTACGAAAAGCTTTCGTTGGGACCGGGGAACTTGCCGTTGCGGACGTCGTCGCGAAAGCGCGCGGCTGCGTCGATGACGTCTTGCTTCAGGTTGGCGTACTGTCGCACGAAGCGCGGCACGTGACCGCCGGTCAGGCCGAGCATGTCGTACGAGACCAGCACCTGGCCGTCGCAGTTCGCGCCGGCGCCGATGCCAATGGTCGGTATCTGCAACGTCTTGGTGATCGAGGCTGCCAACTCGGCCGGAATACATTCGAGCACAATGCCGAACGCGCCGGCCGCCTCGGCCGCTCGGGCGTCGGCCATCAAGCGCTCGACGTCGCGCTGGACCTTGTAACCACCCAGCACATGCACGCTTTGCGGGCGCAAGCCGACGTGAGCCATCACTGGAATGCCGGCCGCGACCATGGCGCTGATGACTTCGGACTGCTCGGCGCCCCCTTCGAGTTTGACGGCCTGGCAGCCGGTTTCTTTCAGCACTCGGCCCGCGCTCTCGACCGCCTTGTACGGTCCCAGGTGATTGATCGGAAACGGCAGATCGACCACGGTCAGCGCCCGCTCGACCGCGCGCCCCACCATCTCGGCGTGGTAGATCATCTCGTCGAGCGTCACCCGCAGCGTGGTGTCGTGCCCTTGCACGACCATCGACATACTGTCCCCAACCAAGATCGCGTCGACGCCGGCCTGATCGAGCAGTCGGGCCAGCGGATAGTCATAGGCCGTCAGGACGGTGATCTTTTGTCCGGCGGCTTTGAGGGCGACGAACTTGGGGACCGTCATGCGTGTGTCGGAAGGGCTCATGCGCAGCTGCCGGGCGGGCCAATCGGTGTGGGTTGAGTGGGAATCAGCGCCCGCGCGTGCTAGCAGCGGGCAATACCGCATTGTGATCGCTGGCCGGGCCGATCACAACCGGCCCATGAAAAGGCGAATAATCGCGGTCGACGCGAAGACAAAGCCCGAATGTCCAAGTCCCAATGACCAACTGGAAGCTGAACTTCACTGCAACTGACAACGGACGACTGACAACTGCCCCCCCGGTTCGTCGCAGAAACGTCGGTGCTTGTTTGATACGGAAGCTAGCACCGCAACGTCGTCCCACGACCGACGTTGACCCGGTCAGCGCCGATTGACTATTGTTGCCGACCGCACTCCTTAAGACACGGGGCTAGTTACGCATGGCATCGCGCTGGACTGGAAAACAACTATCGATTTGGGCCGTTATCGGCATCGTCGCGCTCGGCACCGGCTGGGGGCTGCAACTAGCGTTGGCGCGCTATCACCTGAAGCGGTTCCAGGAAGTCCATGCCGGCGTGTTCTACCGCGTGGCCCAGCCGACCGAGTGGGGCCTGCGCCATCTGATCGAAGATTATCACGTGCGAACCGTGGTCAGCCTGCAGCTTTACGACTACCGACTGCACGAAGGGCTGGTCGATCCGTTCGGTCCCAGCGGCCAGCAGGAGTCCGATTGGGTTGCCAGCTTGGGCGCGCGGATGGTGCAATGGCCGATGGGGGACGAAGCGTGCTGGCCCTGGCCCACGCCCTGGGAATACGAAGCCTTCTTCCGCCTCATGGACGACCCCGACAATTTGCCGGTGGCGATCCATTGCATGGGTGGCCGGCATCGCACCGGGACGCTGGCCGCGCTGTTCCGCATGGAATATGACCGCTGGAGCGCCGAAGACGCGCTGGCCGAGATGCACAGTTTCAGCTTCGACGAATGCGTGCAGGTCCAGCAAGCGAATCTGCGGACCTACTTGCCCCGGCCGCACCCGAGCGAAAAGGAGTGGCAGGCGCTGGCCGAGCATTTTGCCCCGGTGATCGGCGAGCCCAAGCCGACGCAATATGAAGAGCTGATCCGCCGACTGCGCGCCAAGCGGGGTGACGCCGACACGATGAACGCCGTGTCACATTACCAGGGTTCACACGGCCCATTTGCGATTCCGTTGGCCCAGCGGCTGGCCGATGGGCCTACTGATCTGATCGGGCGCAGCGCAGCGCACCAGGGCGCCAAGCTCATCGAATCTCACGAGGCAACCGACGCCGAATACCAGATGGCCGCCGCCCTGGTTGCCGACTATGGCACGCCCGAGGATCAACAACGCTTGCTCGAAACCCTGCGGGCCGAGGTGCGCGCCGGCGGGCCGGTTACGCGTCGCTACGCGGCACTGGTCGCCGGACTGGGGAACCGGTTCACTCAGAATCGGATTCCGTATCTGGCCGTCCTGTTGGCTGACGAGCGCCCGCGGGTCGAGAAGCCGGCCCAGGCGTGGCGTTACTGCGATGTGGCGGTGGCGCGGATCGCGGCCATCGTCGACCGCGACTTCCTGGAAGGGAGCGACCGGCAGGCCTGGGACGCCTCGCGCCAGTTGGCGCAGGCCTGGCTGAACGATCACCCCCGGGTGACGCAGCTTGCGCAGTTGACGCCCCCCACCGGCCACAAGCTGGTCAAAGCCGGCGACGGTACCCAGCAGGAAGACCTGACTCGGCTCAAATAAAAAAGGCGTCTGCCATCCGGGTGGGACAGCAGACGCCTCGTGGGTTTTCACCGCTTGGGCGGCGAACTATTCGCTGGCTTCGTTGGCGGTCTTGGGCAATGCCTGGCCGATGAAGCGCTCGATTTCCCGTGGGCTGTGGGCGCCGATCAGGACGCGGCGCTGCCACTTTTCGCCGTCACGGCTGTACATCACCAATTGCGGAATGCTGCCGCCGCCGGTGAGCCGATTGGCCAGCGAGCTCTGCTGGTCGGTGTTCACCGTGGCGAAAGCCACGCGGTCCAAGCCCCCTTGCTTCTGCAACTGTGGAATCGACGTTTGCTTCATGGTTCGGCAGCCCGGGCACCAATCGGCCCCGACGAGTACAACCAACGGCTTGCCGGACTTTTCGGCCGCTTCCAGAGCGGTGTCGTAGTTAGTGTTTCCGACTGACAACATCGATGCTTGCATCATGACAGCAAGAGCGAGACTGGTCACAGTTCCTATCCTCCTCAAATGAAAAAATCCTGACGACCGCCGCCGGCCGACGAGCTCGGCTGAAAAAAACGGACAGGCGATCGCAAACGGTGGCTGTGGTCGGTCGGCGGAGATGAGTCAGCGGCCTACCAGACGACAGCCAAGCGGCGTGACGAGTGGCTGCAATACGTAGCGGGCATTCCAGCTTCGTGCGGTTCCACCACCCGACGGCTTCCTTACCAGTGCCTGGTCGCGAGCGACCGTCGAGAGCGGCTAAGTTTAGCTGGGCGAGATGCGAATGCAACGATAAATTGCGGTCACTTTTCCCAAGGCGTCGAGTTTAACGACACACCCTAGTCTGCCTAAGTATCGACCGATATAAATCGATGCGAGTCGGGCGTCGTAAGTGTCGAAAACTGGTAGACTTCGAGCGCCAGTCTGAATATGGTGCAACATGCCGTCCGTTTGCCTAGGCCATTCGCGCTGGCAAGCTGGGGCATGCATGCAAGCAATCTCCTCTAGCTCGATCGAGCCACGATGAAACTGCGGGTAGGTCTGGTCGGATTGGGAACCGCCTGGGAATCGCGTCACCGGCCCGCCTTGCGCACGCTGGGGGACCGCTTCGAGGTCCGTGCCGTGTGCGATCCGGTCGTCCATCGGGCCGAGCAAGCGGCGCGCGAATGGAACGCCGAGACCGTCGACGGGTTCCGCGCCTTGGCGCAGCGACCCGACGTTGATGTCGTCATGATCCTGGCGCCGCAATGGTTCGGCTATCTGCCGGTACTGGCGGCCTGTGACGCCGGCAAGGCGGTCTACTGCATCAACAGCCTGGAACTCGACATCGAACAGGCCCGGCAGTTCAAGCAACGGGTCGAACAATCGGGCGTGGCGTTCATGACCGAGCTGCCGCGGCGGCAAATGCCCGCCACGTTGCGGCTGAAAGAGCTGATTGCCACCCGGCTAGGACAGCCGCGGTTGCTGTTCTGTCACGCCCGAGTGGCGGCCGAACCGACACCGGCGGCCAAGCTGGCCAACACGTCGCCGCTGCACGATCTAGTCGAACTAGTCGATTGGTGCCGATACGTTGTGGGACACGAGCCGACCAGCGTGCTCGGCCTGCGTCACGCCGCGGCCGCGAATCCGACCGAAGACGACTACCAGATGATGAGCCTGGACTTCTCGGAGCCGGCCTGCGGCCCGGGAACCTCGGCCACGGCCCAGATCAGTTGCGGCCGATACATGCCGTCGGCTTGGCAAGAGGCGATGGCTTACCGCCCGCCGGCCGCGCTGCAGGTGGCCTGTGAGAACGGGATCGCGTTCATCGATCTGCCGTCCACGCTAGTCTGGTTCGACGGCGCGGGGCGTCATCAGGAATCACTCGACAACGAACGCCCGGTCGGCGAACAACTGCTGAGCCAGTTCTATCGCCACGTCACCAGCCTGATCCGCAGTACGTCGAGCCTGGAGGACGCCTACCGGGCGCTAGCCGTCGTGCTACAAGCCCGCGCCAGCCACGCTCACGGGCGCCGCGAGACGCTCGAATTCTGAGCGGACCTTCTCGCTCTCGCAGAGGGAATTCACCACAAGGCACAGAGGTCACAGAGCAAAGCCGTAGTGACCAACTTCTTTCGACCAAATGCAAGCAGCTGACGGTGCTCCTCTCATTGGTCATTAGCGCTTTGTCATCGGCGCGTTCTCCGTGCTTTCTCTGTGACCTCCGTGCCTCCGTGGTGAATACTTCTTCTGCGCAACAAAAAACCCAGGGGGCGGAACCCCTGGGCTTTTGAAGTCGATCGAGTTGTCACCGGCGACCGCCGCGATTAGCCGGCGACCTTGTCGGATCCTTCCGGCGGAATGCCGTTCTTCCACGGGCCACCCAGCGCCATGTGCTCGGGCGGTTGCAGCGTCGAGCCCTTGTCGCCCGCACGCCAGCCGGGAATCTGCGTCGGCTTGCCGTGCGACTTGGACAAGGCTTCCCACCGCTTGGCCCAACTGTTGTCGGCGTCGCTGTACGTGCCGTGCTGGCCGTCGAAGTGGTAGATCTTGCCGGTTCGGTAGCTCATCGCGCCGAGAATCACCGTGGTGACCGCGGCCGCGCCAAGTTCCGGCGTGTTGTTGCACATCTCGGGCTTGCCACTTTGCATGGCTTCGACCCAGTTCTTGAAGTGCATGTAGCTGGTGTCGGGCACCTTTTCCTCCGACTTCCCCTTCTTGCGCAGCGAGTACTTGTAGTCGGCCGGGAAATCGACCTTGATGGTGTCGTCGACCACCTTGCTGTCCAAGGTGACTTGCGGACGCTCGGCGCGGAAAGCGAACTCGGAGAACTCTTCGCCGTTGCCAAAGTCGAACGCGCCGAAATGCCCGCGGATCATTTGCGAAATCCGGGCGTTCTCGTTGCACATCGTCGAGGTGATGATCCCCTGGCAACCTTCGTTGAAGTCGGCCACCACCGTCGCCACGTCGGGCACTTCGCGGCTATCGAGTTCCAGGTAAATGCCGCCGGCGCCAGTAACACGAGCCGGGAACCGCAGACCCGTGGCCTTCAACATGGCCGTGGTGCGATGCACGAACAGATCGGTGAACATGCCCGACCCGTACGGCCAGTAGCAGCGCCACTGGGCATAGATCGTCCGGTCAAAGTCAATCGCCGGCGCGAGCCCTTCCTTGCTCCCCAGCCAGCGCTCCCAATTGATCGTCTTGGGAGTCATTTCCTTCATCAGCTTGTAGGTCCGCCACTGGCCGGTGCTCGAGTTGCGGTTGTACTCGGTCTGATAGCCGAGCACCTTGCCAAGCTTGCCGTCGTTGAGCAACTCGCGGGTAGCGTTCCAGACCGGCAAGCTGGTCGATTGCACGCCGACCTGCATGACCTTGCCGCTAGACTTCCAGGTGCGCATGACGTCGATGGCTTCTTCGACCGTCTTGGTCATTGGCTTTTCGCAGTAGACGTGCTTGCCAGCCTTCAAGGCATCGATCGTTTGCCGATGGTGCCAGTGGTCGGGCGTACCGATGCAGACGGCGTCGATCGAGCCGTCGGCCAGCATGTCGCGATAGTCTTCATAGCGCTTCGGTTCGACCCCGGTTTCCTTCTTGATGTAGTCGCAGACCTTGTCTTCCTGGACCTTGTAAACTTCCGAGACCGCGACCAGGTCGACGTTCACGCCGGCCTTGCGTAGCTCGGCCAGCTTGACCACGTGAGCGCCAAAGCCGCGACCGCCGGGGCCGATGAAGCCGATGCGCAGCCGGTCGTTCGCGCCCAGGGCGCGAGCCGGGGCCGGCGCGGCCAGCAAGCTCGAAGCGGCGGCAGTGACGGCCGCCGTTTTGACAAACGAACGACGGGATACGTTTTGCGGTTCCATGGGCGCGCGTCTCCTGAATATTTCGAGGGGAACGAGTATTTCGAGAGGAACTACGAGTCGAAGGATGGGAAAGCTTGGGGCGGGCGCCACCTTGGGGGGCAGCCAGGCCGCCGGGCGACGAACGATTATCTTAGCCCGCCGCCAGGACGTTTGCAGCCAAGTTTTGCGAAAAAGTCAGGGCTCAGCGGGCGTTGCAAAGACAAAAGGACGAGGTTTCACCACAGAGACACAGAGGTCACAGAGGAAAACCAGGAGAAGAAATGATGTTCTGCGACTTTTACCTTACCGCGACCCCGATAGCAGATATCGCACTCCTTCCGTATTTCTCTCTGCCGTCTTCTCTGCGCCCTCTGCGTCTCTGCGGTGAAAATCGAACCTGCGAGCGCATGAAAAAGCCCAGGGGATAGAACCCCTGGGCTTGTAGTAGCGTCGCTATCGGTCAATTCGCTTACTCGAGCTCTTCAAGCCAGAGGCGAATCTCGTTTTCGTACTCGCTGGCCAGGTCGCCCTTGACCAATTGACGCTGGAAGTTGGCCGCCCCTTCCTTGGCCAGGTCCGCCGCCTCGGCGCTGGTGAACCGGCACATCGGGTCCGGCGCGATCAGGTTGCGGATCAAGTTCATCAACAACTCGTTGCGAACCACTTCCTTGGGCAACCGCTCGGGCAGCTTCTGCACCAACAGTCGCTTGGCTTCCATCAGATCGCGATAGGTCACCACGCCCGCGAAGCACGGGACTCCCGACAGCATTTCGATCAGCACATAGCCCAGGCTGCACAAGTCAGCCCGCGGCGACGTACCGTTCCCTTCGAGCACCTCGGGGGCCGAGTAAGCCGGCGTGCAACTGCGCCGCGTCGGCATGTTCTCCAGGTCGATCGCCGAACCGATGTCGATGATCTTGGCGTTGCCGGTTCGCTTGAGCATGATGTTCGACGGCTTCATGTCGCCGTGAACGATTCCTTCGCGGTGGAGCGCGCCCAGGCCGCCCAAGCATTCACGCAACACGGCGATGGCAATGCCCGGCTTCAAGCGCGGCTGCACCGGCCCGTCGGTGACGATGACGTTATTGATGTATTCCCAGCGGCGCGTCGAAACGCGACTTTGAACTTCCTTGAACTTTTCGTTGCTCAACAATCGGCTCAAGTCGTAGCCGTCGATCCACTCCATTTCCATGATGCGGATGCGATTGCGTTCGACGAAGTTGTGGACGTCGAGCAGGTTGTCCTGCTGAATCTGCGCGACGCGCGCCGCGACGTGCGCAATACGGCTCATCGCCTCTTCATACGCCCGCACGTCATCGTACGGGTCGGGCGAAAAGACCTTGACCGCGACCGGCAAGGTAAAGTTGTCGGTGCCGCGACGCTCGGTCAAATAGACCATCCCCTGGCCGCCCGAACCGAGCAGCCGGGAGAAACGCAAGTGTTCGGTCCAGTTCAACCGCTGTTGCTGAATCAGCTCGCGATACCGCTCCAATAATAATTCCGGGCAGCGGGTGCTCCGCTGACCGTTAAACAGGAGGGTCGCCGAGCCGGTAAGAAATGTTGTATTGGACATCCGGAACTACGCCTGGGCCTTGGAAAATCATCCGTGAAAACGATCTAATTCCATTGATGCGATCGGTGCGAATATTCTAGTTCGAGTCGTCGAAATGCGTCTATACCGGGCCCCCGAAGTGACCGGTAGACAACCTTCGCAAAGTTCTAACTTGCCATGACTTACGCCGCCAGCTCAGGAATAGGCCAAGCCGTGTCGACACGCCGCCGAGGCAATTTACGGCAATTGGGCCATTGTTGGACCCCGACTTAGGACGCCGGCGCAAGGATTAAGGTTCGGCAAGGTTAGGTTCGCGGATCTCGCACAAACGAAGCCGCGGGGGCCTGACCAGACCCGCTTGGTGACTTCCTACCCCATGCGTGGCGGCGGGAAGCCCAGCCGCTTGTCGACCAACAGGTTCAACAGCGGCTCGCCGGCCTGATACCGGCGCAGGTTCTCGCAGAAGAAGTTCGTCATGTCGTCGATCCGCGTGGCCGCTTGCCCACCGACGTGAGGCGTGATGATCACGGTCGGCTGGTCCCACAACCGGCTCGACTCGGGCAATGGCTCGTCCCAGGTCACGTCGAGCCCAGCCCCTTCCAATCGACGACTCTCGAGCGCCGCAACCAGGTCATCTTCCACCACCAGCTTGCCCCGCGCCATGTTGATCAAAAACGCGCCTGGCTTGAGTCGCGCGAATGTGTCGGCGTTAATCATGCCGCGGGTGTGTGCATTGAGCGGCGCAGCCAGTACCAGGAAGTCGATCTCCGGCAGCAACTCATCAAGCCCTTCGGGCGGCAGCAGCCGCTCGACGTAATCGGGTTTGCCGACCGGATAGTAATCGGTGGCGACGATCCGCACGCGCAGCGGCCGCAACACCTCTGCAATGCGCCGGCCGTTGCCGCCAAAGCCGACAATGCCGACCGTGCCGTGATGCACGTCGCGGGTCGGCTGGCGCACGAACATCTTGGCTTGCTGCTGATGGAAAAAGACGGGCAAGTTGCGCGACAAGCCAGTCATGAGCGCCAACGTATGTTCGGCCACCTGGTCGGCTAACACGCCGCTAGCGCTGGTGACGGGAATGTCCGACTCGATCACCTCGCGGGTCAAGCAATGATCGGTGCCAGCAGCCGACGATTGAATCCAGCGCAAGCGGCCTCGCTCGACCACCTGTCCCCAAGGAATGGGATGGACCTTAGCGTGGCCGCAATAGATGTCAGCTTCCAGAATCTCGCGCGCGACGCCTTCCTGCCCCGCATCGACGAGTTCCGCTTGCGGCGCGACGGCGGCGATCTGGGCGAGGTGCTTCGGCTCGACGGGATAACAGAGTACAATTCGCATGTTCCTTATATAGCATCACAGGCGAGCAATTTCATGCCCTGGCATCTCCCACCGCTGAACCGACGTCGTTTCTTGCAAGGCTCGACCGCCGCGCTGGGCGCGTTGGCGATCCGCGATCTGTGCGCCGCCGAGCGGGGCACCAACCCGCGCCGGTTCGCGCTGCTGAGCGATACGCACATCGCGGCCGACGCGGCCCGCGTGCTTCGCGACGTCTGCATGGCCGACAACCTGCGCAACGTGCTAACCCAAGTACTAGCGCTCGACGAGCGGCCGGCGGGACTATTCATCGACGGCGACTGTGCCATGTTGACGGGGGCGCCCGGCGATTATGCCACGCTCGTCGAACAGCTCGCGCCGGTGCGCCAGGCCGGCGTGCCGGTCCACATGGCCTTGGGCAACCACGACCACCGCGACAACTTCCGCGCGGCCCTCGTCCCCAGCGACACCCGCCGGCTGCTCGAATCAAAACAGGTTTCGGTCGTCGAGACGTCGCACGTGAACTGGTTCGTGGTCGACTCGCTGGACGTGGTCAACGCCACGCCAGGGCAATTGGGGGCCGATCAGCTCGAATGGCTGGCCACGGCGCTAGATGCTCGAACCGACAAGCCGGCCATCGTGCTCGGCCATCACAACCCGGTGCTGGTCACGGTCGGCAAGATCACGGGGCTGTTGGACACGGTCGAGTTGCTCAAAGTGCTGGCGCCGCGCCGGCAAGTGAAGGCTTACATTTTCGGTCATACGCACCACTGGGGCCTGGCCGACCATGAAGGGATTCACTTCCTCAACCTGCCGCCGACGGCCTATGTGTTCAACCAGACCGACCCGAACGGCTGGGTCGATGTGACCCTGACCGACGGCGGCGCGACGTTCGAGCTGCGAGCGCTGGACCCGAAACACCCGGCCCACGGCGAGAAGCGCGAACTGGTCTGGCGGGTCTGATTTGCCACGGAGTCGCAGAGACACGGAGGATTGCACGGAGGGGGGATTAGGGAAGTTCCAATGACCAAGCACCAATGCCCAATGTCCAAAGATGCGTCAATTCCGCATTGGTCATTGAGATTTGGTCATTGGGGCTTAGCAATCGCTCCTCCACACTTCGTGCAATCCTCCGTGTCTCTGTGCCGTGGCTAGTCCTGCGAACCGATTTGTACCTTCCGCGCTCCTGAACCTATGCCCACTGCCGCGCCGATAGCCGAGCCCGTGTCGACCAGCGCTGCTGGCACGCCCGACCCGCTGCGCGCGCGACGACAGCAATGGCGCCGGCAACAGTGGCGATTGTGGCGCGTGGCGATGGCCCAGGTGTGGCGCGTGGCGCTGCCGTTGATGATCTCGACCCTGTCGTGGACCATCATGAACTTCATCGATCGGGTGTTGCTGCTGGGCTACTCGCACGACGCGGTGGCGGCGGCGCTGCCCGCGGCCATGCTCTTCTGGAGCCTGGTCTGCTTTCCGATCGGCATCGCGTCATACGCCAACACCTTCGTCTCGCAATACTACGGCGCCGGGCGGCCCCAGCAGATCGGACCTGCCGTCTGGCAGGGCATTTGGATCGGCGTGGCCGCGGCGCCGGTGATGTTTGCGCTGGTGCCGTTCGCGCCCGGCCTGTTCGAGCTGGTGGACCACGGCGACGCGGTGCGCCCGTTGGAGGTGATTTACTTCGAGATCAACGCCTGGGGCGCGCCGGGCATGATCGCCACGACGGCGCTCAGCGCCTTCTTCACGGGTCGTGGCCGCGTGCTGGTGGTGATGATCGTCGATATTGCCGGCGCGCTGTTGAACATCGGGCTCGATTACTGCTGGATTTATGGCTATTACGGCTTTCCCGAAGCGGGCATCGCCGGCGCCGCCTGGGCCACCGTGATCGCCATCTGGTTCAAGACCGTGGTCTATGCCGCGCTGTTCCTCGTGCCGAAGGCGTACCGTAGCGAATACCACACGCTCGCTGGCTGGCGACCGCAACTGGCCATGCTCGGCCGGCTGTCCAAGTTCGGCCTGGCCAGCGGTCTGCAACTGATGTTCGAGGCGGTGGCGTATACGTTCTTCATCATGGTCATCGGCAAGGTCAGCCAAGAAGCGCTCGCGGCCACGACCTTGGCGTTCAACGTCAACAACCTGGCCTTCATGCCCGTGGTCGGGATCGGCCTGGCAACGATGACGCTGGTCGGCCGGCACATGGGCCATCGCCACGTCGAGCGGGCCGCGCGGTCGGCCTGGTCGGCGTTCGCGCTGGCCAGCGGCTACATGCTGGCGTTTACGGTGATCTACCTGTTCTTTCCCGACGCGGTGCTGTTCTTTCAATGGGTCGCCGCCGAAGAACAGCCGACTGGCGCGCTGCGCGATACGACGCGCGAGCTATTGGTGTTCTTGGCCATCTACAGCCTGGCCGACGCGATGGCGGTCGTCTTTTCGTCGGCCATCAAAGGGGCCGGCGATACCTGGTTCGTGTTCCATCTGGCCTGGATCGTCGGCGCGGTCTTCGCCGGCGCGGCCTGGCTGATCCTGCAGAGTGGCCAAGGCAGCCTGCACTTGCTTTGGACGCTGATGAGCGCGGTGATCACGCTGCAAGGGTTTGTGCTGCTGGGCCGCTTCCTCGGTGGCCGCTGGCGCACGATGGAAGTGATCGAAAAGGCCGAGGCGTTGGAATAATGCTCCGCGCTCTGGACAATACTGCAGTCGCGCGTGATAAACACCCCTCCCTGCCAGGGAGGGGCTGGGGGAGGGTAAGGACGTCGAGGGCCATTGGAGATTGCGCCGAGGGAGACCCGTTGAGCGCGATGTCTGTCGGCCAGTGACCCATCTACCCTCACCCGCTTCGCTGCGCTCGCGACCTCTCCCTGAAAGGGAGAGGTGTTGCGGCGTTGCCGCAAGTGGGGCTTGCTTAGGACGTTACAAAAATGACCCCAAAACGCCTCGGCAACTTTTCTTGACGGGGTCTCGGCCTGCCGATAATCTGATTTATCGGCATTACTTGATGCGTGCCGAGCCCACCGGTTTGACGCCCGCCCACGAATGACGCGGCCGACATGATTTGCCGCGCGTGAAGGTTCGACCGTTCCGTCTCCCGCAAGTTCTTCCCGCCAGGAGCACTCGGCCATGCAGCCTTCGGCTCAACCGATTCCTCGGCCTGCGCGCTTGCCGCGACGCTCGATGCTCGAAGCCGGCGCGATCGGACTGTTGGGTCTGGGGATCAACCACGTCGAGGGCCTGCGCGCCCTGGCCGCTGGTACGGCACCCAAGGCCCGGGCCAAGTCGGTGATCTACATCTTTCTGTCGGGCGGGTTGGGGCAGCACGACAGCTTCGATATGAAGCCCGACGCCCCGGATAATATCCGCGGCGAGTTCAACCCGATCGCCACGGCGACGCCCGGCATCCAGATTTGCGAACACTTGCCCCTGCTGGCCGCGCGCAGCGAGCACTGGGCGCTGGTCCGGTCGCTACGGCACCCGTTTCCCGACCATTCGATGGGACACCTGGCGATGTTGACCGGGCGGTCGATGATGCCGCCGGGTTTCAGTCGCACGGAACCCAAGCCGAGCGACTGGCCGTCGATCGCGGCCATTGCCCAGGCCGTCACCCAGCCGCGCAACAACTTGCCGCCGGCGGTCGTCTTGCCCGAGGTGTTGGTCCACCGCGAAGGGCGCGTGATCCCGGGACAATTCGCCGGCGAGATGGGACGACATCGGGATCCGATGTTCCTCTCGCTGTCGCCGTTCAGCAGCACGGCCTACGGCGCCAAGCCGGGCTACGCCTTTCATCATGCCAAAGGTCCGCAGAAACTCGAAGACTTCAAGTTCCAAGCGCCGAATCTGACCTTGCCGACCGAATTTGGCGGCGAACGGGCAGCCGATCGCTTTGAGCTGCTGGCCGATTTGAACCGACAACGCGCCGAGCTGGAAAAGATGGCCAGCGTCTCGGCCTTTGACGATTACCGCCAGCGGGCCATCTCGCTGGTCACCGACCCGCGCGTCCGCCGCGCTTTCGACGTCTCGCACGCCGACGACCGGTCGCTCGATCGCTATGGCCGCAATACGTTCGGCTGGTCATTGCTGATCGCGCGGCAACTGGTCGAGGCGGGCGTGAACCTGGTGCAGGTGAACCTGGGGAACAACGAAACCTGGGACACGCACGGCAACGCCTTCCCGACCTTGAAGGACTATTTGTTCCCGCCGACCGATCGCGCGGTGTCGGCCTTGCTCGACGATCTGCACGAGCGCGGATTGCTGGACCAGACGCTAATCGTGATGGCCGGCGAGATGGGTCGCACGCCGAAGATATCGACGCTCGCCCAGTTTTACGCCGGCCCCGGGCGCGACCATTGGGGAACTCAAACCGTGTTCCTGGCCGGTGGTGGCGTGCGCGGCGGCACGGTGGTCGGCTCGACCGACAAGATCGGCGCGCTGCCGGCGTCGGACTTGCAGACGCCCGAGAACTTGGGGGCCACGATCTATCGCGCCCTGGGCATTCCGCGCGAGCTGGCCTGGCACGACGCCACGGGCCGGCCCCACTTCGTCTATCACGGCGACCCGATCGAGGGCCTGGGCTAAGGCGATTCTCGATTCAATCGATGCCGTCTCTTCCAAGCCGGTGGCTTTGCCACCGTTCTCGGCGGCAGAGCCGCCGGCTTGGGCGGACAATCGACATGCGCTTCCAAAACTAGTCGTGAGCCGCCGCGGTTCTACTGTCCGGTGCTGACCTGGTTGTAAAGCTGAATTCTCTGGTCGGCGAAGTTGGTCAGGTTGTCGTTATCGGCGTCGGAAAGCCCTGGGGTCACCTTGCCGCCGACGACGGTATTGCCCGCCGGCACCAGGGGAATGCGCATCTGCGGACTGGACGGGTCGCCGTATTGCCGATCGAGCCCCGCGCAGATGATCTGAAACGTAAAGGCATTGACCCACTTGATCGGGTTGTTGTTCTGCTCGATCGAAGTGGCGTACGGGCAAGCGACTCCCCATTGGCCGGCCAGGACCGCTCCTTGGCTGGCGGTCAGACCGGTCCAGGGGGGCACGGCCGACATCGACGGGTAGCTGTTGAACGAGGCCGTGGTCGAGGATTGGAGCCAGGCAGAATAGAGTGGCCCATCGAAGTATGCGTATGGCGGAACCCAATCGTTCGAGTCCTTGGGAGTCTCCTGCGCATATTCCAGCCAGCCGTCCTGGTCATAGTCGACCAGCTTCGCCTCGTCGAATCTGACGTATTCGTCGGGCGAATTGCGGCCCATATAATCACCTCTGCCGCTGAGGCCGCGTAACACCTGGTTGCCCACTCCCGAGTCCAGTCTGAACGGATAGCTCGGATCATTGCTGAAGCCGATCAGCTTGGTATTCGAGACATAGTTCGATGAGGTGCCGTTCAGGACGTTGGGAAAGCCCCCCAGCCAAAAGACTAGCGCTTCGGCCTGGTCCATGGTATCGATGTCCAGTCCTTGCCGCTCCGAGCTGCCAGGGAGCGGAAAGCAATTGCGCGGCACGAAAACGTATTTTCCCAGAACAAACGTCCGCAATGCCGAATAGGTGGCCGGCATTTTCTGCTTGGGCCAGCGCGTGCGCACATAGTCCATGAACCGATCGCTGCGGTTGATGGCATTCTTGGTCGCGGTGCTCAGGCCCCCATTGCTCGGCGGGACTTTCCCCCCCCCGTCCGTGGTCAGCTTGGTCATGGCGCCATGCAACTCGGCTAGGCTGACGCGCATGCTCTTTTCAATTGAGCCGCGATAGGCCCGCCACGCCGCATAGCTTCCCATCGACATCAGGATCAGCATGATGGTGATCACCACCAGCAACTCGACAAGCGTTACGCCGCCGCGCCGAGACGAGCACTGGGAACCAGGCGATGGCGCGCCGGCCAGGCGATGCGGAATAACCGCGGTCAGTCCGTTACGATTCATGATCTTCAACCTTGTAAAATGTCGCGCTGGCGGGCGTGGCAGCCACCAGGGCAATCGCCGCAGGGTGGCTGCGTGCCACTTGGCGGCCCTGGCTGGTTACCGATTGATGAAGCTGTCGCCCAGCTTGGACGGAACAAAACTCGTCAGGTTGTCTTCCCCTTCGGCGTCAACGAATCCTTGCTGCGTAAAACCACCGCTGCCTGCCGAGTTGAATTGTTCGCCGGAGGGAAATTCCGGAATATAGAGCTTGCTGGCGGCTGGCTTGCTGTAACAGCCGTCAAATCCGGCGGCGATCAACTGGTACGACTGGCTCCGTTGCCAAATGATGGCCCCGTTCGATTCCACTTCGACGGCATAGGGCATGGCAATGCCCCATTGGGCCGCCAACCCACCCAGCGCCGGCGAGAAAGGGTGCTGATTGCCCAGGGGCGGATAGGAAGTGAACGTCACCAGGCCCGACTGCGAGCGGGTGGTCGAATAAGTGCCCGAGTCAAAGTACACGATCGGCGGCGCGGCGGCCGTGCCGTCTCCCTGAGTCATCGCGGGGCGATACTCGAGCCAGCCGTCCCCGTCAACGTCCTGCAATCGAGTCTGATCAAACAAGAAGTACTCTCCGGCGGGAGACCGATTTTCGACCAGGGCCGACGGCGTCGCCGGCTTGACGTTGAGCCGGAACGGATTTCTATCATCTCGGTGGAACCCGATGAGTCGGTTTGACGAATAAGGGACACCCGACGCATCGACCGGCGAGGGAAAGCCTCCCAGCCAGAAGACCAGCGCCTCGGCCTGGTCCATGGTGTTCAAGTTCAGCTTGGCCGTGCCCCCCGACGGGGACTTGTAGTTATAGTTGTACGGCGCCGCGCCGATCGTCAGGTATTGCTGCAGCGTGTTGTAGTTGATCTGCGTGGCGCGAGTCCAACGCGAGCGAATGTGCAAATCGAACATCGTCTCGCGCCCCTTCAGCCCCATTTGCAACGCGGCCCCGGTAATCGTGGCGTCGGGATTGGCGCCCATGCAGGGCGGATAGAGTTTGTTCTCGGTTCGGTACTTCTCGAGACTCTGGCTAATGCCCTCCAACTCGACGATTACTCCCCTCTGAACCATCGAGTTATAGGCGCGATTGGCGCCCCAGGCGCCCAGGCTGGAGATCGTGGCGATGATCGCCATCACGACCATGACTTCGATCAGCGTATAGCCCGCGCGGTTGCGAATGGCGTGAGGGAAACTGGCGCGATGGTGAGTAGTCATGGAACGATCGCCTTGAACAAAAGGAAGCTGCCGCCGCCTGCCATGCATTCGTCCGACGCACCGCCGCGCCATCGATGCCGTAGCGCCGTGGAACGAGACCAGCGACAAGCCGATGAGGCATGCGCCGTGGACACCAGAACGAAGCCGGCGCGCGAACCCACCGGCGCTTGGTCCGCGCTAGTTTATGATAGCAATTGCGCGCGACGGGGCCAGCAAAAAATGAGCTGGGATGAAGGCTACTCCCCTGTACCGCTTGGCTTTGCGACCAACCGGGCTAGTTCTGCTTCAGCCGGCGTTCCAGGGCGTTGACCTGGGCGCGAATCCCTTCCAAATCCGGGTTCAATTCCAGCGCCCGGCGAAAGCTTTCCAACGCCCAGAGCTGGTTTCCCAGTTGTAGATAGCACTGCCCCAGGCCGGCCACCGCCCCGAAGTGAAACGGGTTTAGCTCGGCAGCCTGGCGACAATCGTGAATGCTTTCGACGTATCGGGCTTGGCCATAGTGGGAAATCGCCCGTTGATTCCAGGCTTCGGCAAAGCTGGCGCATTGATCGATCAACTCGGTGGCGCGCTGGTTCGCGTCGCGATAGTTCTGGGCCGAGTTCAGCCGGATGACCTGCTCGAGCAGGCCGCGCTGTGATTCGCTGCCATCGCGGCACCAGACGGTGCGCAAGCTGTTTTCGGCCAGGGTCCGCACGCCCCGATCTTCGTCGTGCAAGGCCTGGCCCAAGGGGGCATTGGAGCGATAATCTCCTAACAATCCGATCGCCAAGGCCGCGGCGCGACGGGTCAGCCGCGGGCCGAACTGCAACAGCCGTTCGAGCGTCGCCGGAACGTACTTGGCCGAGACCTGGCGCATGAACGACGTGGCATCCTGGTCGACCAGGTAGCCATGATAGATGCGTTCGAGCAGGGCGACGCGAAAGATCGGTTCACTCACAGTCTAATCCCGCCAAAAAGCCAGCCGAAACCAAGGCCCCTGTGCCTCGCGAAACGAGCCCTTGGCCACGCCTCGCGCTGGTCACTTAGGTCTCAGCCTAATCCGCGCGGTTCGACTTGCCAGAGTCGGTGCGCGCAGATTCTCATGAACGGTCGACCGAACGATCGTTACAACCGGACCACCGGTTTTTCGCCGGGAATTGCCGGCCGATTTGCAGCCACGCCGGCGATTTCGCCGGGGAGCGCCACGGCGCCGCCGGGTTATAATGCAAGTCGCGCACCGGCGGACACAGCCTGCGGGGCCACCTGGCCGAGGCCTTCATCAATCGTTCGGAGATGTCTCTTGAATTGGCGGCGACTGCTGCTGGTTTGCTTGTTGTCGGCGCTGGCGACGTCGTTGCTGGCCGCGCCCCCGGCGGCGGAACCGACGCTCGAGGCTCGCTGGTCCGGTGTCCCTTTGCGCGCCGCGGTAAGTGATCTGGCCGAGCGCTACGGGCGCGGCCTGATCATTGACCGCCGCGTCGACCCGGGCCAGCCGCTTGATGTGGCGTTGCCTTCCCTAACCGTTGACGAAGTGTTCGCACGCGCCGCCGGCAGCCGAGGCTTGCAAGCGGTGAAGCTCGGCACGCTTGTTTACATTGGCCCGCCGGCCAAGACCGAGCGGTTGTCAACGCTCGTAGCCCAGCGCAAGGCCGACGTGCAAAAGTTGCCCTTGGTCGCGCGCAAGGGCTGGCTAACGACCAGCCGCTGGAGTTATTCCGATCTAACGCTGCCACGCGCATTGGCCGACGCCATCGCCGAGGGCGCCGGAGCCACGCCGCGCAATCCCGAGCTGATTCCACACGATCTCTGGGCCGGCGCTACCTGGCCTGGTTCATCTGCCGTCGAGCGTTTGACCGTGACGCTCAATCAATTCGATCTGACTTGGGCGTTCGAGGATGAAGGACGCTCGCTCCGACTGATACCAATCGGCGATCAATTAGCCGGCAGCGGAAGCACCGGGCCATCGTCGAAATCAGGATCGGGGATCGCGCTGACGCCGAAAGCCCCCACGGGCAAGCCTCCTGCCATCGCCCCAGGAGGTGAAGAGCGGTTCACGCTGGCCGTCGAGCAGGTGCCGCTGGAGCCACTGCTAATGACCCTGGGGAAGCGGATGGAACTGACCGTCGAAATCGACCGGGCCTCCTGCACGGCCGCTGGCGTGAAGCTCGATCAGCTCGTCTCGCTGAGCGTCAAGCGCGCGACCGCCGACGAGTTGTTCCGAGAACTGCTCGTCCCGCTGAAACTAGCGGCACAACGCGAGGGAAAGACGATCACGATTCACGCGCCGGCGGCGCGTTGAAAGCGCGGGCGCACTCCTATGGAGTTGCGGCTAAGCGGGAGAAGCGGCAAGTCGCGCCTTCCCTAGCCCCTAACCCCTCTTCTTCCCAAGCAGCAAGCGTTCAAGGCCGGCCTTGAACTCCTGCTCGATGCGCCCCTTGACCATCATGGCCGCCAGCGGCACGTCCATGTTCACCGTGACCTGCTTCTCTTCGAGCGCGATCGTCCCTTTGAAGACAAAGCCCAGCGTCTTGAACGAGTATTCCAGCACGTCGCCGTTCCACTGCCGCGACATGTCCTTGATCATGTCCTTGTACTGCTCTTCGACGCGGGGCAGAAACGTCTCGACGCGCTCGCGGGCCTCGGTGGCAGACATCTCGTGCGGAACGCTGAACGTGATCTTGGGCATGAAGCGAATCCTTGTCTGTTGCTGGCGGCGCGACCCATCGCGGGCTCGCGCGCTGAAAAAGTCCAACCAAGCGCGTCGACACTTCGCGCGCGGGAAATCAACGGACGCTGCTCGTCGGCCCGACAGGCCGCGAGCCGACGAGCGATCTTACAGGATTTTCCGCTTCAATTCAGTAAGCAAGCGAACCGCGTGGCCGATTTCGGCCTTTTGCCGCGCGGGTTCCTGCGGGATTTCGCGCTCGATGGTCAGCGGGCCGGTGTAGCCGATCTTCTGCAGCGTCCGCAGGTAGCGCTCGATGCCGACATCGCCTTCGCCCAGCGGGACTTCCTGACCCCATTCCTGGCCCGGGTTCTTGGCCCAGCGGCCGTCCTTGCAGTGAACGCTGCGAACGTAGCGCCCCACCTTTTCCAGCGCTTCGATCGGCTCGCCCGAGCCGTACAGGATCATGTTGGCCGGGTCGAAGTTGATGAACAGATTGTCACGCTGGACGTCGCCGATGAATTGCAATAGCGTGTCGGCCGGCTCTTGTCCCGTTTCGAGATGCAAGCTCTGCCCGTTCTTTTTCAAGTGATCGCAGGCCTCGCGGGCCACCGCGATCACTTCCTGGTACAACGGCTCGTTCCGGTCGTGCGGCACGAAACCAATGTGCAGCCCAATCACGTTGCACTTCAGCAGCTTGGCAAAGTCGGCGTTGGCCTTCAACTCGGCCAGGCGCTCGGCCCGCGGCCCCGGCGGCACCAGCCCCACGGTGCGAACCACGGTGGGAATGTCGGCGTAACTTTCCCCTTCAAAGCCGCTAAACACCGCCGTCACGGTGATGCCGTAACTGGCCAGCCGCTTGAGAAACTCCTCGGCGTGCTGGGGCGTGCGCGAAGCCGGCGACGGCGCGTGCAACTGAATGGTCGGCACGCCCAATTCGCGGGCCACGTCCAACTGTACGCCCAGGCCAGCGTCAATGCTGGCAAACACGCCGATCGGCCATTGATTCATGGGAAGCATCCTCAATATCAGAGTCGTGATGAGTGCGGTCGTTCAACCCACGCCAAGTTGCGGGGGCGCCAACGGAGCATTTTCGGCCGCGTGAGTAATCGTAAATGACAACAAGTCTTCCACGGCCCCTTGCGCGCGGATGATGAAGTTCAAGCCGTCCCCGTCCCCCAGCCCCAGCGTGCAGCCGTTCTTCGTCATCCACCGCTCCAGCTTCTTGAGCGTTTCTTGTTCGATCCGCCCGGGACCAACGATTGTGGGCGAGGCCGGCTTGTCGCTGATGTCTCTACTGGGAAAGAACCAGACTTCGTCAAAGCCGAACAACACTTGCTCATGGACTTCGGCCAGCAGATCGGTGGCCAACAGCAGCCCTTGCCCCAGCGGCTTGACCTTCCGCCCCAGCCGTCGCAACTCGGTGCTCGACTCCAACAAAGTCGCCGGCGCTAGGTTGCTGTCGAGCGCGGCAATCAGCGCGTACCTGGTGCTGGTCCGACGCGCGGGGAGCGCGTCGAGAAAGTCGCGAATTGAACCGGCCATCGAACCGGCCAGGAAGGTCTTATACTTCAGCATCGTGAACTCACTCACTCGCCCGGCCTAACGGGTCGGCCGGGCTGTCGCGGCGGAGTCTTAGTATAGTCCCAATCGTGCGCGTGGGGCACTCCCGCCCCATGATCGTGGTCGTAGTCAATATCCTTGACCGCCCGACCGTCGCTGCCGAAGAAGCGCCGCCGGAGCGGCGCGCCAGCGTCATCTTTCAGCGTCACCGAACTGTTCGGCGCGCCGACGCTGGGCAACTCAGGCCGCGGCATGCGATGCTCGAATTTCTAGCGCCGAACAAAGCGTCCACGCATCTGCTTAGCCGACATGGTTAATTGACCAACGACTAGACCTTGATCGACGGTGAGCGGCCGTCGGGGGTCTCGTCGCTGTCGATGTCGAACCACGAGTCCTTGAACTCGTACCGCTTCCCTTCGCGGATCGCGATGTTCGTCGTCAGCGCAATCACCGCATCGGCCAACGCCACCGCCGGCTTGCACTTGGGCTGGTTCTGCTCGTAGTCATAGTTGCGAATGCACCAGGCCCAGTGCTCCATCTCCTCGGTATAGCCGCGGCTCACTGGCCCTTCGGCGACGGCCTTGGACGCGGCCGCGGTCGGCGGCCCGCTGGCCGTGGTGTCGAGAACCGCAGCGCCACCCTTGCTCTTGGCGACGCCGACACTGGTCGAGGTGGCGGCGTCCTTGAACAACATCACTTCCTGTTCGTTCTCCAAGATCAGCGTGCCGCCGGTGGCCATCACCACTTCGCCGTACCCGCCGTAGCCGTTGCCGTTGATCGACGAGTAGGTGACGACGATCTTCTTCTGTTTCTTGGCTTCGTCCTTGGGATCGTAGTCGGGCCCTTCGAACTCGTACATGCAGTGAACGTGGTCGTCCACTTCACGGTCCTCGGGGAACAACGACCGCACGCCGACGGCGTCGACCACCAGCGGTCGGGCTTTTTTGCCGTCCTTGCGCTGGGCGCTGCTGAAGATGCCGGCCGCGTCCAACTGGTGGCTGCCCAACTCGGCCATCAAGCCGCCGCCGGTTCGGTTCCACAACCGCCAGCGAATTAGCTCTTCGAGCGGCGACACCTCGTAGCCCGAGGCCAGCTTCTTGGACTGATAGCCGTACTTGCCGGCGTCGACATCCTTGTCCAGGATTTGCTGCTGCATGATCCGCAACTGCTTCTGCAGCGTTTCGTTGCTGGGATCTTTGTTCAGCTTTTCATCCAGCGCGGCCAGCTTGGCCACCAAATCGGCCGGCATCGGCGGCTGCCAACTGTCTTTGCCCGGCAGGTTGCCCCGGTGCCACTGGGCGCGAATGCAATGGACGCTGCCCAGCAGCCCGCGCTGAATCGTGTCGACCGCGTTGGCGTACAGAATGCTGTAATGTCGTTGGTGGCCGGTGGCCAGAATCTTCTTGGTCTGCTTCGAGACGCGCCCCATGTCCTTGCACTGGCCAATGCTATGGGCCATCAGCTTTTCGGTCAGCACGTGCTTGCCGGCGCGCATGGCCTCAATGGCCACCACGTCGTGCAGGTGCAACGGCAACGCGATGATCACCCCTTCGATGTCCGGGTTGGCCAGCAGCTCTTTGTAGTCGTTATAGACTTTGACCTGCTTGCGGGCTTCGTCCTCGCTCTTCCAGCCGTACTTCTTCATCAGGCCGCAACGGTTGGCCGCGGCGCTCGGGCTGCTGTGATCGCCGTAGAAGGTGCGGAAGATGTTGTAAGGTCGAATGTCCGAGATGGCGACGACCTGGATGTAGTCGGGCGTGATGTTGTTGATCAACACGTTCCCTTCGTCACCCGTGCCGATAAAGCCGACGCGAACCGGGTTGTCGACCTTGGCGTAACCAAAGTAGTACGCGCCCAAGCCGGCGCCGCCGGCGGCGATGGCGGCGGCGCTGCCGGCCAGAAACTCGCGGCGCGTCAGGTCGCTGTTGATGACGGTTTTGAAGTTGCCTTTGCCAATGGCACGTTCTTCAGGACTCAGGTTCATGACTCTTTCCTCTGGCGGTAGACCGGCCGCACAAGCAAATGGTAAACCAGAAAATCAAGGCCCGCCCAACGGCCGACCGGCAAGGTCGCCAGGGTCGCAAGGACCATCATCTCGACAAACTCTTTCCCCACGATGAACGTCCGCCCCGCCGACGGCGGCGGTGGTGGATAAAGGCCCGGCCAATCGGGCTGGGCCAGCACCACCGGCAACAGGAACAGCGCCCCGCCCAACGCGGCCAGGCGCGTGAACAACCCCAGCATCAGACACATGCCGATCGCCAGGTTGCTGTAGATCACAATCTTGTCTTGCGTGAACATGCTGCTGACCGGCTCGGGCACGGTGCCGCGTTTGACTTGCGCCTCGGTCAGTAGCGAACGCAGATCGTAGTGCAGATCGGTTTCCAACTGGCCCAGTTGCAGGTTCCAACCGGCCAGTTGCCCGCGCAGCTTGGTCTGGGCTTCCCAGTTCCGCTTCTGTTGAAAGGGGACCATCGCGTCACGCTGCTTGCGGGCCGCTTCCAGACGGTGCAGTTCGTGGAAGTAATCTTCGATCGCCAGTTGATTGTCTCCGACCCATTCCTGGAGCATCGCCTGGCGACGTTCAAAGAACTTCTGGGCCGACGCTTCTTGTTCCTTGTTCAACTGGTAGTGCGACAGGAACAGCTTGACGTAGTTGCCCCACGGCTCGCCCAGCTTGGCGAACGTCTTTTCCCGGGCTTCGGTGCGGCGTTTGGCGTCTTCGGCCTTGTCGCCGGCTTTGACTTCCAGGGCGCCAAACTTTTCGCGGCCGTCCCAGTCGGGAATCAGATCATGAATCTGCTCGGCCAGCGGGCCCTTGGCCTGGCCCAGAAAACCGGTGGCCGTGAAGTTCGGGCTCGTCAGCTTGTCGATGCCCGCATAGAAAAAGTGCCAGCCCACGGTGATCCGCAAGAGGACCAACATGGCGACCGAGAGGCCGCTGATCGAAGTGCGACAACAAGCCACGCGAGGCAAGCTCCTGAAACGATAGCGTCGAGAATTCGTCGGTACCGGTGAAGTACCGCGTTCTCCCAGAGGAAGAACAGATGTGCAGGGTGGGACGGCGTGCGAACCGAGGCCACGCGCGAAGTTGATGGAGCGTGCGCGACGCATCGGCGTAAACGACCGATTTTAGACGGTCAACCGGCCGTCCGCCACCACTTTTTCGGCGGGAGAAACGTGGCGTTTCCAGGGCGACCACTGCCTTTCGGTGGCGAATGGCGAACGATCAACGTCCCTCCCTGGAAGGGAGGGATTGAGGGAGGGTCAATGCGTGGCCAGCCAAAGCCCTCTCCTTGGCCTTCACTCACCTCTTCGCTCTTTCCTTGCCGTTCCATAAGAATTAGTCCACCAAGAGAAACAATTCTCTTGCGAGCAGCGGCGGACAAGACAACAGATATTCTCAGCAGCGTTTCGAGAAGGAAAGCCGATTAGCGCCCCCTGAGTGTCCTCTTGGTCCTTTGCTCCACGCCGGGCGAGACTGTTGCTAAATTGCTCTATAGCTCTCTTGCAAACGGATCGAGAGTTAAAGCAAGCCCATTCTATCGGGTGATTGTCATCGTTGCTGGACGACCCAAATTCGCATAAGATCGTGGCATGCCGAGCCGTCCCTCGCCCTCCATTCCGGTGCGCGTGTTCATTCAATGCGTGAAGGCCATTGGCGACGGGGCCATGATCCAGCGAGTCAGCTCGTCAGACAAAGAGTTTCACTTTCAAAACTGGTTCCACGATCGACTCCGAGCCGTCGTTGAGCACATTGAGACCGGGGGGCGGAACAGTTATCCCGACTTTCGGATGGTCGCGCATACTGACGGGTTCGAGGTAAAGGGCCTCGCCTATCCTGGGCGCGAAGCGAGCTTCGACAGCAACAGCCAGCTGCCAACTGGGCAGCACAACGGGCGGACGATTTTCTACGTCTTCGGTCGCTATCCGAAGGAGCCGGATGGGGATTCGTATCCAGTTCTTGACCTGGTGATCTGCCACGGCGATTTCCTGAACGCCGATCGCGAACCACACCGACGGAATAAGAGCGTCAAGAACTTCGGCAGCTATGGCGACATCCTGATTCGCGCTAGGCGGATGTACGTTGCTCCGACGCCATTCCATCTTGCGGAAGGACTCGCCCACCACCAAACGCTCATCCTGCCGTCGGACATGAGTGCGCCTGGCCTGGTCAAGGTCGGCGACCTTTGCCGACGTGAATGCGAACAATTGGTCATCGGTTACACATACGACCGCCCCACCGACGACCTATCTCCCAAGCTGATTGCCAACCCGAACGCAGGCAAGGAGCATCATTTTACCGCATGGCGCGTAAAGAGTGGACCCAAGAACCAGGTATCTATGAAGAGCCTCGAAGGCGGAAAGGTCGAAGTCGAAGATGACGAATCCGACGACGACTCCCCCTGACGCCCGTCTTATCGAGGCTGACGCTTTCGCCTTCGAGTTCCTGTCGAAACTGGCCGAGCGCGAGAGCTGGCGGAAAGAGCTCCACCGGCCCGTCTATCACGTCCACAAGTGGTGGGCACAGCGGCTCGGCTCGGTGTTTCGAGGTATTCTCCTCGGTGCCACGTTGCCGCCGGAAGGCGACCTTCGCGCGCTGTTTTTCCAACCGCACCACCTCGCAAACGTCAATGTATTCGACCCGTTCATGGGGTCCGGTACGACCATTGGCGAGGCGCACAAGCTCGGAATGACGGCGATCGGACGCGACATTAACCCCGTAGCGGTTCGCAACGTCCGCACCGCGATGGGGCCTCTCGATCGACGCCGAGTCTTGGCGGCGTACGATGCGCTAGCCGACAGTGTGGAACAACGTATCCGAGCGCTGTATCAGACGTCCGACAGCCGCGGACTCCCCTGCGAAGTGCTTTATTACTTCTGGGTGATGCAAGCCCAGTGCCCAGATTGCTCATCAACGGTGGACCTTTTTCCATCCCATATTGTGGCCCGGAACGCACACCCGAAACGCAAAACCCACGTGCGAGTTCGTTGCCCCGCCTGTGCCGATATTTTCCAGATCATGCAATCGCCGGAAAATGTGACCTGCGGCGATTGTGGTTTTCATTTCGACGCGACGAAGGGAAACACCTCCGGCGCGAAGGCAACATGCACGGAGTGCAAGTCGCATTTTGTGATCCTTAAGGCAATCGGCGACGCTCACCCGCGTTTCCGACTCTACGGAAAACTCGTCCTGCGCAGTGATGGCAACAAGGAATATCTGTCGGTCACCGACAGCGATCTCGCCAGCTTCCGCCAATGTAGCGAGATACTAGAAGTCGAGCTAAAGAGTGGGCGACTAGTGCTCCCTTCGCTTTGCCTGACCGATGGGCACAACACCCGACAGGCGCTGAACTACAACTTCCGTCGCTGGGCGGACTTCTTCAACAATCGCCAACTGCTCGCGCTCGGCTGGCTGCGGCGCGCAATCCTCGATCTCGATGATGTCGATGCCCGCGATGCGTTGTTCACGCTGTTCTCTGGCACGCTGGAATTCAACAACCTCTTTGCTTCCTACAAAGGCGAGGGTACTGGCGCAGTGCGCCATATGTTCTCGCACCACATTCTCAAGCCCGAGCGAATGCCGATCGAGGCAAATGTTTGGGGCACACCTAAGAGTTCCGGTGGTTTTTCGAATCTCCTGCGAAGTCGCTTGCTCCGTGCCATCAATTATCGCGAATCGCCAACCGAGCTGAATGGCTCGTCCTCGACCGCCAGGGTCTGTTCGCCGCCTTTTTCGGGCCGCGTCGAACCAAACTGGCCGACGGATGGGGCCTTGTTACCTCGGGGTATTTATCTGGCGGCGGGAGACTCGTCCTGCACGGGCCTGACAGACCAATCAGTCGATGTCGTCGCTACCGACCCACCGTTCTTCGACAACGTGCATTATTCGGAACTTGCTGACTTTTTCCACGCTTGGCAAGTGTCGGCTTGCGAGGCTGACTCGGGTGCGCCCCCTTTCTCGACGCGCCAGCCTGGTGAAGTACAGGACGCCGACGCCGATCACTTCGCTCACAAACTGTGCGCGGTATTCGCCGAGTGCCACCGCGTGCTGCGCGACGACGGCATGCTCGTTTTCACGTACCACCACTCGCGGCCCGAAGGGTGGCGATCGCTTGCGACCGCCGTTTGGGGCGCTGGGTTTCGCTTCGTGAATGCTCATCCCGTCAAGGCCGAGATGTCCGTGGCCACGCCCAAGTTTCAAGCAAAGGAACCGATCCAATTGGATGTGATTCTTGTCTGCCGCAAGCAAACGCCGGCGGACAGGCTGATTGGCGATTCTGTTGATGCTCTCGAACGCGCGAAGGCGAAATTGCAGCGACTGGCAAACGCGGGGTTCACATTATCTCGCAACGATCGGCGCATCACACTCGTAGGGCAACTTCTGTGCGCCCTTGAACCAGGTGGCAATGTTGACGACCTGGATCTGTTAGTAGAGCGAGCGTTAGACGACGACGCCTTTTCACCTGCGCCCGCTGTCCGTGTAACTGCACAAATGTCGCTCTTCTAAGATCGCATACACAAGGCGCGAAAAAACCGGCCTTGTTCGCACGAGTGAAATCTGAGACTGAAGGCATTTCGCCCGGCGACGTTTTGACCCTCCCTCAGTCCCTCCCTGGAAGGGAGGGATGTTCATCTCGCGCGCTTCGTGCCGCTCGATGAATCGCGAGAAGGGGGAAATCACCCCACCAGCGGTTGCTCGTACGGCTCGACGTCCACGGCCACGCTCATCGTGTGGTGGCTGCCGCCGCCGAGGAAAACCCCTTTCACCGGGCAGACGTCGCCGTAGTCGCGACCCCAGGCCAACGTCACGTGCTGCAACTGGGGAATCTGGTTGTTGGTCGGGTCCAGATCGATCCACCCCGCCCCCGGACAGAAAATGCTCACCCAGGCGTGCGAAGCGTCGGCGCCGATCAGCTTGGCCTTGCCCGGCGGCGGTGTGGTCATCAAATAGCCGCTGACGTAACGAATGGGCAATCCCAGCGAACGTAGGCAGGCGATCTCCAGATGGGCGAAGTCCTGACAGACGCCGCGCCGCTGCTGAAACACTTCGGCCGTCGGCGTGTTGATGACGGTCGCGGCCGGGTCGTATTTGAACTCGCGAAAGATCCGCTCGGTCAGCTCAAGCGCCGCCGCCAGGATCGGCCGACCCGGGCGGAATGAATCGCGAGCATAGAACCCGAGTTCGTGGCTCTTTTTCACCAAAGGCGACTCGAACCGGAACGGCGCGGCCGCCAGCGCCGCCGCGTCGGTCGGCCGCTCGCACATCGCTCGCACCTCTTCCCACGGCATGGTCGCATTGGGATCGGGGACCGGTCGCTCGTTCAGCTCGACCACGCTCGACGCCGACACCGACAAATCGCGGTGCTCTTGCTCCATGCTGAAGTAGCTGACCTGATTGCCGAACAAGTCGGTCCAGTGATGCACCGCGATCGGCACCGGGCGGATGTTCAACTGGCTGACCAGACAGGTCTGCGGGCCGAACGTCCGCGGTGTGAGGTGGGCCTCGTTGTGACCCAGCGGCACTGGTTCGCCGTAGATGAACGTCGTGATGTGCGAGACGTGATACTTCATACGGTCGAGGTAATGCTAGCCGAGCCCAACTGCCGCGACGGTCCCGTATGGGCCAGGTAGGTGTGGGTCATGCTGTCCGACAACTGGGACAGTTGATGGGCCGTCTGTTCGAGGAAATCTTCCAACCGCTTGCGCACGCCGTGCTCGTCGGGCTCGACCAGGGCTTCGACGTCGGCCAGTCGCGACGCCGCCTGGGCCGCCAGGGTGATCCGCTGCTCGGGATTGCGCAGCGGGTCGGAATGCTGGGCCGGCAACTGCCGCACGTGATCGAATAGCGCGCACAATTGAAACCCAACCGAGCGTGGATTCGTCTCGTCGGTCAACAGCAAGTCCAGCACCGGCGCCGGTTGCAGCGCCGCCAGATACCGATAGCGATAGGTCATCGAGCTATCGGCGATTTCGAGCAGCGATTCGAGCAGCGGCAGCAAGTCCCCCTGCCAGCGGACCAGCGTCCGCTGCAACAGTTGCGCCGTGTGCCGCCCGCGCTCGATGCGCCGTCCCATGTCCAGGAATCGCCAGCCTGGGCCGCGCGTCATGCTCTCGGTTCCCAACCCGCTCAGCGCGGCCAGCAGATTCAACATCTGGTTCAGCCCCAGCAGCACTTCCCCCATCCGTCCCATGCTGGCCGTGCGGGGAAAGAGCATGTCGATATCAAGCTGGTTGACGATCCGCCAACTGTCGATCGAAATCCGGTCGCGCACAGCGCTGGCGCTGCGATGCACGGCCATGATCGTGGCGTACAGCCCGTTGTTGCGCTGGGCGTCGAAGATGAACGAAATCACCTCGGTCTGTAGCGCGTCGAAGACCTCTTCCGCCTCCACTCGTTGGCTGACCGGCGCTTGGCCAAACTCGGTCAGCGATTGCACCAGCGCGACCAACTCGGGGAGCCCGCCGGGGTCGAGTTCATTGGTCATGCGGACGACGATGCTGCGCAAATGGCGGACCATCCCTTCGGCCCGTTCGACTTGTCGACCCAGCCAGTACAAATGGTCGGCCACGCGGCTGGGCAGGTCGTTGGTGCTGCGGCGCAGCTCGACGGCCGTGCCCGGCGGCTTCAACAGCGTGACCGTTTTGACCGGCCCTTCGGCCAACACCCAGAGGTCTTTGCTCAATTGCCCGCCGGAGATCGACTCGCCCATCGCCTCGTTGCCCGAGCTGGCGCGCAGCAGCCCGCCCGGCATGACCAAGTAGCTGCCGTCGGGCACGGCCGCGGCAAAGACGCGGACACCGACCTGCCAGGGTTGCAACCCGCCGCAGGCCCAGACCGGCGCGGTCGAGCGCGCCACCTGCGGCTGGGCGACATACTGGGCGGGCGACTGTCGGATCACTTCGAGCAATTCGATCCGCTGTTGCCGGGTCAGTCGCGAGCCAAAGATCGGCCCGGAACCACGGTGCAGGATCGCCGGCCGGATGGTCAGCTCTTCCAGGTGCGACTCCACGTACAGCCGGTCTTCTTCCCGAGCGCACCACCACGTGGGGACCGACGGCAGCTTCAGCTCCTCGCCAAGCAGGTGTTGGCAAATCTCGGGCAGCAGCGCCATCAGGGCCGGCGCTTCGAGGTAGCCGCTCCCCAACGAGTTGGCGATCGAGACCTGGCCCGAGCGCGCCGCCTGGACCAGACCCGACACGCCCAGCGCTGAATCAGGGCGCAGCTCCAACGGATCGCAATCCTCGTCCGACAGGCGGCGCAAGATCACATCGACCGGCAACAAGCCGCCGAGCGTTTTCAAGTAGACGCTCGTGTCGCGAACCGTCAGATCGCCCCCTTCGGCCAGCGTGTAACCCAGGTAGCGCGCCAGGTAGGCGTCTTCAAAATACGTCGAGCTGCGCGGCCCCGGCGACAGCAGCACCACGCGCGGATTGTCGCGATGGTTCGGGGCCAGCGAATGGAGCGTCTCGCGCAACTGCGAAAAGAACCCGGCCAGTCGCTCGACGTGCAGCGAATGGAAGTCGTTGGGCAACGTGCGCGAGATGATGATTCGGTTTTCGACCGCATAGCCGGCGCCCGAGGGGCCCTGGGTGCGATCGGCCAGCACGACCCAACGTCCGTCAGGTCCGCGCGCCAGGTGGCTGGCGTACAAGTGCAGCCAGATGTTCTGGGCCACGTTCAACCCGTGGCACGGATACAAGAAGCCCGAGTGCCCAAACACCAACTCCGGCGGCAGCAAGCCCGAGCGGACAAGTTGCTGCGATCCGTAGATGTCGGCTAGGATCGAGTTGAGCAGCATGGCGCGCTGGGCCAGGCCGGCCGCCAGCGGATCCCACTCGCGCTTCTCGATCAACAGCGGGATCGGGTCGAGTTCCCAAGGGCGATCGGGCCCCTCGGGCGCGCCAAAGACGTTGTAGGTGACGCCGTTCTCGCGGAGCAACCGCCGGGCATAATCGCTGCGCTGCGCCAGTCCCGACGGCCCCAGTTCGCTGAGTCGGCCGACGAACCGAGCCCACGGTCCACGCAAGCGGCCGTCGGCGCTCAGAACTTCGTCGTAGCCACCAGCCGGCGGCGTGTACTGCCGGAACGGCCCGTCGGGCAGCGACGAATCGACTGGTGGCGATGCCGAACTCATTCCGTAGGCCAATCCTTGTCGATCAACAAGCGAGGGCGCCCCTCATGAGCGCCGAGCGGCAGCTTAGCCCGACGTGGGCAAAACGATCAAGTCGAGCCGCCCGCCCGGCTTGCCAGGGCACCTTTATCTTACACAGCGGTCTGGGATGCTGTGGCCAAAACTGCTGCGATCCGTGGGTTGGCCAATACTTTGGACCATGCATCAGTTGCTCACCCAAGCCGGCGGCTCTGCCGCCGATCTCGGTGGCAAAGCCACCGGCTTGGAAGCTAAGCCAACACTACCCTGAATCAAGAGGCTCTTAACTTCGGCCCAGCGACTCCTGCTCGATGGGCCGGCGCAGATCGAGCGTCATGGGGAAGTCGCGGTTCTGCTCGCGCGGCGGCCGCGTGCGTCGACCCGCCGTATGGCCCGTGGCAAAGAACCGGGCGATGCGCCGCCCCTCGGCTTCCAGCGCGTTGATCGGGAAGCGTTCGAAGTTGCGCCCGCCCGGGTGAGCCACGTACCAGGTGCAGCCACCGATCGAACGCTCGGACCAGTTGTCGTAGATGTCGAACACCAACGGCGAGTGAACGCCGACCGTCGGGTGCAGACAGTTCGGCGGCTGCCACGCCCGATAGCGGACGCCGGCCACGAACTCTCCCGGCACGCCGGTCGGGTGCAGCGGCACTTGCCGCCCGTTGCAGATGATCGTGTGCCGCGGATTGGTCATGCCGCGGACTTTGACCTGCAACCGTTCGACCGACGAATCGACATAGCGGGCCGTGCCGCCGGTGACACCTTCTTCGCCCAGCACGTGCCAAGGCTCGATCGCCTGGCGCAGCTCGACCTGGATGTTCTGTTGCGTCACCTCGCCACAGACCGGGAAGCGGAACTCGAAGTGTGTCGCGAACCAGTCCTGCTCCATCGCGTAGCCATGCTCTTGCAGGTCGGCCAGCACTTCCGAAAAATCCTGCGCCACGAAGTGAGGCAACATGAACTTGTCGTGCAGCGACGTCTCCCAGCGGACCATCGGCTCGCGGTAAGGCTGTTGCCAGAACCGCGCGATGAGCGAGCGCAGGAGCAACTGTTGCGTCAGGCTCATCCGCGCGTGGGGCGGCATCTCAAACGCCCGGAACTCGACCAAGCCCAGGCGACCCGTGCTGCTGTCGGGCGAGTATAACTTGTCGATGCAGAATTCCGCGCGATGGGTGTTGCCGGTCAAATCGACCAGCAAGTTGCGGAACAGCCGATCGACCAGCCACGGCGGGCAAGGACTGCTCTCGGGCAGCAAGCTGCACGCGGTCTCCAGCTCGTAGACCGCTTCGTGTCGCGCTTCGTCCACGCGCGGCGCCTGGCTGGTCGGCCCGATGAACAAGCCCGAGAACAAGTACGACAAGCTCGGCCGGTTGTTCCAATAGGTGACCAGGCTGCGCAGCAGGTCGGGCCGGCGCAAAATCGGGCTATCGGCCGGCGTCGCGCCGCCGATGACCAGGTGGTTGCCGCCGCCGGTCCCGGTGTGGCGGCCGTCGAGCATGAACTTCTCCGTCCCCAATCGCGACTGTCGTGCTTCGTCGTACAGCGTCGTCGTGAAGTGGACCAGCTCGTTCCAGTTCTGGGCCGGTTGCAGGTTCACTTCGATCACGCCCGGGTCCGGAGTGACCTTCAGGTGCTGCAACCGCGGGTCGTGCGGCGGGGTGTAGCCTTCGATCATCACTGGCAAGCCGAGCGCTTCGGCCGTGTCTTCAATGCTCTCGACCAGCGCCAGGTAATCTTCCAACATGCCAAGCGGCGGCATGAAGATGTGCAGTCGCCCCTTGCGGGCTTCGACGCACAGGGCCGTGCGGACCTGCCACTTGGCCGATTGGTGCAGGGCCGGCGCGATCCGCGCGGCGGGGTTGGCCCGCAGCTCGGCTTCCATTTCATCGTCCAGCGCCAGCGACGCTGGGTCGCCGTAATCGGTGTAGGGATTGCCGCTAGCCGCGCGGCGCAGCAGCCGGAGCTGCGAAGCGACGCTGCGCGACAAGCCGTTGCCGTAGTGCCCCCCTTGGGTCGGCGGCAAACCATTGTTGAAGTACTGCGGCAGCGACGGACGATCGGTCCACGGGTCGCGCGAAGGATCCTGGTGCAGATCGCCCGGCGCGGACCACGGCAGCGAATCGAGCGGCAGTCGCAGCCCCATCGCCGAGTCGCCAGGAATCAGGAACATGTGCTCCTGGCGCAAGAACCAGGGGCCCGTCTCCCAGCGCTTCGCGCCGGTGTCGCCGCGCGGACGCAGCGGCAGCGCGTACCCCACCACGTGATTCAAACCTTGCTCAAAGACGCGCGCCAGCCGGGCCCGTTCCTCGACGTCGTCCAAATTGGACTTCAGCGGGTCGACGTTCGTGGGCAGCCGACGCTCGCGCCACAGGTAGTACCAGCTATCTTCATAGCCGGCTTCGATGTGATCGCCACCGACCTGCAACCGGTCGGCCAGGGCGTGAATGAACGATTCGGCCTCGCGCGGGCCGTAGTTGGTGTTGATCTGGTCCGCCGCGATCAGCTCGGAGTCGTGCCAGATCGCCTCGCCATCCTTGCGCCAGTAGCAACCCAGCGCCCAGCGCGGTAACTGCTCGCCGGGATACCACTTGCCTTCTCCAAAGTGCAACAGCGGCCCGACGGCAAACCGGTCGCCCAAGCGGCGGAACAGCGTGTCGGCCAGCCGGCGCTTGTTCGGCCCCATGGCCGCTGTGTTCCACTCGGGCGCGTCCATGTCGTCGATCGATACGAAGGTCGGCTCGCCACCCATGGTCAGGCGGACATCTCCTTGCGCGAGCTTTTCGTCCACGCGATGGCCGAGTGCTTCGATCCGCTTCCACTGTGCTTCGGTGTATGGCTTGGTGACGCGCTGGTCTTCGTGGATCCGCTGTAGTCCCATGTGGAACTCGAACTCGGACTGGCAGTCGTCCCGCGTGCCGACGATGGGCGCGGCCGAGGTGTAGTGGGGCGTAGCCGCCAGCGGCAAGTGCCCCTCGCCCGCCAGCAAGCCCGAGGTGGGATCGAGCCCCATCCAGCCCGCGCCCGGCAGATAGACCTCGGTCCAGGCGTGCAGATCGGTAAAGTCGTGCGGCGTGCCCGACGGCCCATCAAGCGACTTGACATCGGGGGTGAGTTGAATGAGGTAGCCCGAGACAAATCGCGCGGCCAGTCCCAGGTTGCGCAACAATTGCACCATCAGCCAAGCCGAATCGCGACACGAGCCGCTGGCCGATTCCAGCGTCTGCTCCGGCGACTGCACGCCGGGCTCCAGGCGAATCACATAGCGAACCGCCTTGTGGACGATCTGGTTCAGGGCCACCAGAAAGTCGACGGTCCCTTCGATGTCGCGCGGGACGCTGTCGATCAATTGTCGCAGGCGCGGCCCGACCGGCGACGTGGCCAGGTAGGGACGCAGCTCTTCGCTGACCTGCTCGCCGTATTGGAACGGGTACTTGGTCGCGTCGGCCTCCAGAAAGAAGTCGAACGGATTGATGACCGTCATCTCGGCCACCAGATCGACTTCCAGACAGAACTCGGTGGTCGGCCTGGAGAACACCAGCCGGGCCAGGAAGTTGCCGAACGGATCTTGTTGCCAATTGATGAAGTGCTCGTCCGGCGTGACCTTCAACGAATAACTTTTGACCGGTGTGCGGCCAGAAGGCGCCGGGCGCAGGCGGACCACCTGGGGCCCCAGCATCACCGGCCGGTCGTACTTGTAGCGCGTAACGTGATTCAGAGCGACTCGCAGCGACATGTTCGATCACACTCAGGCGGTTTGTTGTTGAACCGAGGCGCCCACCGCCGCTGCGACCGGTTCCGCGGCCGTCGCGTGAGCTGGATGCGAAGCCAGGAAGGTCTCACTGATGGCCTCGCCCACTTGATTCAACTTCGTTTGAAAACCATCGATAAACTGGTGCAGTCCGCCCAAAATGATCTCGTTGACCATGGCGTAGTCGAGTTCCGAGCGCAGGCGTCCCAGCCGCTGCTCGACCACGGTGTTGTACGTCCCCATCGAGCCGCCGGTGATCGAAAGCAACGATTGTTCCGCGCGCAACAGGCAGAAGTGCATGGCCCGAGGAAAGTCCCGGTCCAGCACCAAGAACTCGACCACCCGCGCCGGCGTGATCGAACCATGCACCTTGCGGTACATTTCCAGGGCGCTGGCGCTTTTTAGCAGCGCGGCCCAGTGGTTGGTGTCAAGCGGCGTGCCGACGTCGGCGGCGCTGGGCAACAGCAAGTAGTATTTCACGTCCAGAATCCGCGACGTCTTGTCGGCCCGTTCGATCAGGCGTCCCAGGCGACGGAAGTGCCAGGCTTCGCCGCGCGACATGGTCGACTCGGCCACTCCTTCCAGCAGCGCGCCGCAGAGCTTGATCCGCTCGAAGAACTCATAGGGCGATTCGAGCGCGGTTCCTTCGCTCTTGGCGCTTTGCACCAGCAGGAAGAACTTGTTCAGCTCTTCCCACATCTGCGAGCTGATGATCTCGCGAATCGTGCGAGCGTTTTCCCGCGCATAGCGCAGGCAATTGATGATCGAGTTCGGGTTCTGATCGTCGAACGTCAGGAACTGGATCACGTTCGCCTGGTTGGCCTCGCCGTAATGTTCCAGAAACGGCTCGTGGTCGCCGGTGATGTAGATCAACGGCGACCATTGATGAGCCAGATGGGCCGCCGCGTCGAGCGACAAGTTCAGCGTGACGTCGATAAAGCGGGCCACGTTCTCGGCCCGCTCGACGTAGCGGCTCATCCAGTAGATCGAATTGGCAACCCGACTCAACATCTTCGTTCCCGCCTTTCGGTCATCGATCAACAGCTAGCCTACAACGTACGCGCCAGCGGAGCCGACGACGGCGAGCCTGTCGGCGCGTGCTTCAAGACCCAAGTGTCCTTGCTGCCGCCCCCCTGGGACGAATTGACCACCAGCGAACCTTTGACCAGCGCCACGCGTGTGAGCCCGCCGGGCAATACATAAATGTCTTCGCCATACAAAATATAAGGCCGCAGGTCGACGTGCCGTCCTTCCAGCCGGTCGCCGACGATCGTCGGCACGCGCGACAGCGACAGCATCGGCTGGGCCACGTAGTTGCGCGGGTTCGCGCCGATCAGCTCGCGGTACTTTTCACGTTGTTCCTTGGTCGAACGCGGGCCCAGCAAAATGCCGTAGCCCCCGGATTCGTTCGTCGGCTTGATGACCAGCTCGTCCAAGTGCTCGAGGACGTACTTGCGCTGCTCTTCGTCGGCACAGATGTACGTCGGCACGTTCGGCAGCTTGATCTCTTCGTTCAGGTAATACTTGATCATCTGCGGGACATAGGCGTAAACCGCCTTGTCGTCGGCAATGCCCGTGCCCGGCGCGTTGGCCAGCGCCACGCGGCCGGCGCGATAGACATCCATCAGCCCCGGCACCCCCAGGGTTGAATCAGGGCGGAAACACTGTGGGTCCAAGAAGTCGTCGTCGATGCGGCGATAGATCACGTCGACGCGTTTCAGGCCCCGCGTGGTCTGCATGTGAACAAAGCCGTTCGAGACGACCAGGTCCGAACCTTGCACCAATTCGACCCCCATCTGTTGCGCCAGGAAGCAGTGCTCGAAATAGGCCGAGTTATAGATGCCCGGCGTCAGCACCACGACCGTCGGCGTGCGCGCCGTGGGCGGGGCGATGTACTGCAACATCTTCAACAACTGCTCGGGATAGTCCTCGACCGGCGTGACCGGCAAGCCGTCGAACATCTGGGGGAAGGTTCGCTTCATCACCTCGCGGTTCTCGAGCACGTACGACACACCCGACGGGCAGCGCAGATTGTCCTCGAGCACGTAAATCTGTCCGTCGCTGTTGCGCACCAGGTCGGTGCCGGTGATGTGGCACCAGACCCCCTTGGGCGGGTTCAGCCCGGCGCAGCGATTCATGAAGCACTTGCTCGACAGGGCCATGAACTCGGGGAACACGCCGTCCTTGACGATCCGCTGCTCGTGGTACATGTCGTCGATGAACAGGTTCAGCGCGCGGATGCGCTGCTTGAGCCCAGCCTCGATCGACTGCCACTCGGCGGCTTCGATGATGCGGGGGATCAGGTCAAACGGCCAAATCTTTTCGGTGCCGGCTTCGTGGCCATAGACGTTGAACGTGATGCCCATGTTCAACAGCGCCATCTCGGCCAGCCGCTGACGCCGCTGCAGCTCGCCATCGGACAGCGACTTCAACCGCCAGGCCAGCAGCTCGGCCCGCGGCCACGGGCGGCGCTCGCTGTCGAACATCTCGTCGAAGAAGCCGTCGACGTCATAGTCGGGGAACGCCAACTCCGTCGCGCTTCGCAGCAGGTTCAAGTTCATCGCAGTTGAATTCGCCGTGGCCATCGGTTCGCCTACCCAGTGGGGGCCGCAGGGGTCAACACGTTCGACGCCGACTTATTTCGGGGCACAAGTGTGCGCCGAGTCTTGGTAGGTACAGGGCGCTGAGTCCATACGGGCGCTCGCTCCGCAGCTTGACCCCCGCGGCGACGCTCCAGAAAGCAGAGAAAAAACTTCGGCGGAATGCAAAAGTTTTTGACAAGAATTCTGGTAGGCCGCCTGGGTGCGCACGGTGACCGTTTGGGCGTGCTGCGCGCTCGCGCGGCGCGCGCGGCCGCTTTTTTGGGCAAAGCAACATCATTACCGTGCCTGATTTCAAGCACTTGTGACCTATGGCAATTTGCGCGCCGGACGCTGGCAGTCTCCGCGGCAAACGTGCTTCCCAAATTATCGGCCCGGCTATCGTGCGCCCTTTTTCCCACTTTTCGACTTCTCGGCCGCCTCGGGCTCGGCCCAAGGATTCGCCCAGTCGCCCCAATGTTCCAGGTATTGGCGATAGGCCGCCTGTTGCTCGGCCCGGGCTTCAAGCCAGGTGCGCGCCCCCTGTACCCGTTCGCGCTCGTCATCCAGCGTCATCTGCCCGACCAGCACGCGCGAGCGCAGAAAAACAAAGTACGTATCCAGCACGTCCCAGCGGCAGAGCTGACTGATCTCGTCGCGCCGGCCGGCCAGCCACATATCCTGCACGCGATCGTCCTGGCCGATCATGCGGCCCGGCTTCCCCAGCAAGTTCGCCGACAGGTTCAACCCGCCGGTGAATCGCGTGGCGCCAAAGTTGGTTAGGAACTCCTCCACGTCGAAGTGCGATTCCGAATTGAACCGCCCGCGCGAGTTCCCCTTGCCCCCTTGAAACCAGGTCGGCAAGCGCAGCCCATAGCGAAACGCCGCCAGCTCGAGCACCGGCAGATCGAACGCGCGGCCATGAAAGCTGACTAGCGTGGGCTGCTTGTACTTGGTCCAGCCGCGCCAGAATTGCTCGGTCATCACGTGCGGCCGGTACTCGGGCTCGTCGAGCACCGCCACGTCGAGCAAGGTGAAATCGGCGGCTACCTTGGCCACGCCGACCGCGGCGGGAATCTGGTACGTGTATGGCACCAGATCGTTTTCATAGCGCTCGAACAGCTCGCGGCGAAAGCGTTCGAGCGCGGCTCGGTCGTCGAGCGCCTGGCCGGCGTACCGTTGCCGGGCCACCAGCGCCATGTCGGCCACGCCTTCGACGTCGAACACCAGATACCGCACCGCCGGCGTTGCCATCGCGCGCTCTCCGAAATCGAATCAGCCGCCGAAACGATCGCCACTGCGAAAATCCCGCGCCGCTGGTTATAACTTTTCCAGTTGGCGTGACACATCCCCATTACACAATGATTTCGACGCCGAAGCATTGAACCGCAAAGACGCAAAGATCGCAAAGGAATGCCATCAGGAGATGAATCGCGGAGATTCGCGGAACCAAGGAGACCTAATTGGAATTCTCCGCGATCCTCTGCGCTCTCCGCGATTTAATGCTGCCGTATTTTCTTTGCGTCCTTTGCGTCTTTGCGGTTCAAACCTTCTCTGAAAGACTCGACATGAACCTCGAACGATTGCTCGCCCGGTTTGTCCGCTATGTGCAAGTCGACACCACGGCCGATGCGCGGTCGTCGACCTATCCCAGTTCGCCGGGCCAGTTGGTCCTGGGCCGCTTGCTGGCCGACGAGCTGCGCGCGATCGGGCTGGCCGATGCCCAGCAAAGCGAGCACGGCATCGTCACCGCCACGCTTCCCGCCACGGTTCGCCATGCCGCGCCGACCATCGCCTTTTGCGCCCACGTCGACACCGAGCCCAGCACCTCGGGCAAGAACGTCAAGCCGCAGGTGTGGCGCAGCTACGACGGCGGCGACCTGCGCTTGCCGGGCGACCCGACGCGCGTCGTGCGCCCCAGCGAGTGTCCGGCCCTGGCCCAGTTCAAAGGCCAAACGATCATCACTTCGGACGGGACCACGCTGCTCGGCTCGGACGACAAATCCGGCGTGGCCGTCATCATGGAAGCCATCGAATGGCTGACCGAGCATTCCAAGGTTCCTCACGGGCCGGTCAAGGTCTGCTTTACCTGCGACGAGGAGATCGGCCACGGGGTCGATCACGTCGACGTGGCGGCGCTCGGCGCCACGGTCTGTTACACGCTCGACGGCGCGGGAGCCAACGAGATCGACAACGAGACCTTCTCGGCCGACCAGGCGACCGTCACGTTCCGCGGCGTGAACATTCATCCGTCGATCGCCAAGGGAAAGATGGTCAGCGCGCTGCGGGCCGCCGGCATGTTCGTCGACTTGTTGCCGCGCGATCAATTGGCCCCCGAGGTGACCGATGGTCGGCAAGGCTTTTTGCACCCTTACGATCTACGCGCCGGCGTGGCCGAGGCGGAGCTATTGATCTTGCTGCGCGATTTCCAGACGCCGGCGCTGACCGATCAGGCGGCACTGTTGCGCAAGACCGCCGCCGAGGCGCAGGCTCAGTTCCCTGGCCTTGCGATCGACGTGAAGATCATCGAGCAGTACCGCAACATGGCCGACGGCCTGGTGGCCGAGCCACGCGCCGTGGCGCTGGCCGTCGAGGCCCACCGCCGCTTGGGACGCGAGGCCCGATTGACGATCGTTCGCGGCGGCACCGATGGCTCGCGTTTAACTGAACTGGGGCTGCCAACACCGAATCTGTCGTGCGGCGAACACCAGATTCACTCGCCGTTGGAATGGACTTGCCTGGAAGAAATGGGACAAGCCGCTGAAGTCGTCATCGAGCTTTGCAAAGTCTGGTCAGAGCAAACGTAAATCGCTAACCACGGAGGCACAGAGGCACGGAGGTTGGCACGGAGTAAATGCGAATGACCAATGCCCAAGTACCAATGACCAATAATGCGAAGAAGCCGGTTGCCTTTTTTGGTCATTGGGATTTGGTCATTGAGACTTCGACTCCCTGCTGTCCCCCCTACTCCGTGCTCACCTCCGTGTCTCCGTGCCTCCGCGGCTAGTCCTCTAGGGTTGCTAGCATGTCACGCGGCCCAATCGGCGCAGCCAGAATAAACTTGGCTGCCTGCGCTGGTCGAAGTATCCGAAGAGCCCCGGCCTGTCTGCCTGGGGCGAATGTATCGGGTGCTAGCATGCCCAAGTCCTCGGCCTCTTCTCGCAAGTCGTTAAGCCTGTCGGTGGTGATCGCCGCCACGGGGCCGACGGCTGCGCTGGAAAACGGCCTCGTCTCGGTGCTGGAAAACCGGACCGCGGACTCCCAGGTGGTGATCGTCCTGAATCGTCCTTACGACGATCCTTACCATCTGCGCGACGAGGTCGAGTTCGTCGACGCGCCCCGTCGCGCGTCGCTGATCGAATGCCTGAACCAGGGCCTGGCCGCCAGCCACGGCGACATCGTCCTGCTGCTGGCCAGCGGCGCCGAGTTAGCGCCAGCAACCATCGATATGGCGCTCTCTCATTTCCAAACGGCCCAGGTGGCGGCGGTCGCGCCCTTAATTGTGCATCACCTGGCTAGCGACGCCGAGGTTCGCTCGGCCGGCTTGGAGTACGGTGTCGGCGGCATTCGCCGCGCGCGGCATCAACACCTGGCCGCCGCCGAAGTTCCCAACGAAGCGTGCGACGTGATCGCCACCAGCGTCGAAGCCGCGTTTTATCGCCGCTCGGCGCTCGACGCGCTCGGGCTGCAACTCGAGCGGCGCTTGGGGGCCGGCTTTGCCGACATCGACCTGGGACTGCAACTTCACGCGGCTGGTTACGCGACGGTCTTCGAGCCATCGGCCCGCGTTGCACTGCCGACGCCCAATCACGCCGACCTGGGTTCGAGTTTCGGCCAAGGTCGCCAGGCCGAACAGTTGTTCTGGCGCAATGCTCGGCTGTGGGGCTGGCGGCGCGCGCTGCTGGCCCATGCGGCGTGCTGTCTGGGCGAAGCGATCGGCACGGTGACGAGTCTGTCAGGCGCGATGCACACGTTGGGTCGCCTCAGCGCCCTGCCATCGATCGTCGGTTGCCGTCGCCATTGGCAGTTGCTCGACGAATTGGCCGCCGGCACGCTGGGCCACGAGTCAGAAGCCGGCTCGGCCGCGCGGATCGACGCGCCCCATGTTCGCAGCCGCCGCGACGCATCCTCGACCCGCGCCAAGCGCCAGGCCGAGTGAACACAATTGGCGCGAGGGCGTCCCTCGTTCGTAGGGTGCTCTGTGAGCACCATATTTTCACGCTACTGGCCGAAAACAATCGCTCCAAACCTTTCGGCTTGTAACGCGATGATTTGGTGCTCACAGAGCACCCTACCAATGCGACTGAAGTAAGCAACCTCATCCCCAATCGAGCCGGGGTGTCCGCGAAGCTTTCCCCTTCGCTGCAAGCAGCGTAACTGTTGCGCTCGACGGTGGTTCCGGCGGCGTGCGTTGACTGCCCCCGGGGGCCACCTACAATAGGTCGGTTGTTCGGGGAATTGGTGGGCTCTTAGCCGGCCGCCTCGCTACCGCCAGCCGCGGGTCAGTAATATTGCCGCTGGCATAGGACGGTCTTTTGCAAAGGGCTCGACGATGACGCGTTACTTGACCGCGCTCCCCGTGTTTAACGAAGCCAAGCACGTTCAAAAAGTGCTGGCCGAGGTGCGGCGCTTCAGCCCCGAGATTCTCGTCGTCGATGACGGCTCGACCGACGGGACGGCGGAATTGCTGAAGCAAGAGCCCGGCCTGCACGTCGTCACCCATGCCAAGAACCAAGGCTACGGCGCCGCGCTGCAGTCAGCGTTTCGCTATGCCGAGCAGCACGGCTACGATGTGCTCGTCACGATCGACTGTGACGGCCAGCATCAGCCCTGTCGGATTCCCAAGTTCGTGGCCGCGGCCGCCGATTGTGACATCGTCTCGGGAAGTCGCTACTTGCAGAAGTTCGACGGCCAAAGCGAGCCGCCGGCCGAGCGCCGCCGGATCAACGAACAACTGACCGCCGAGTTGAACCGCCGGCTCTGCCTGAACATCACTGACGCGTTTTGCGGCTTCAAGGCCTATCGCGTTGCGTCGCTCAAGCACCTGCACGTGACCGAAGCGGGCTACGCCATGCCGCTGGAACTGTGGGTTCGCGCCGCCAAGGCCGGCTTGCGGATCACCGAACTGCCCGTCCCGCTGATCTACCTGGACGAGAAGCGTTCGTTCGGCGGGGCGCTCGACAACGGCGACACGCGTTTGCAGTATTACCATCTGGTGCTGGACCGGAGCATGGACAATCATGCCGTTGCGCGGGTCGAGCAAGAACCGCAGCTTTGGTCGGGCACGTTGTGCGGCCCGTGTGCCGGCTCTTGAGCACGGCTGTTCTTCCTGACGCTCGGCGAATTGTATTTCCATGCAAGCGGCGACCAGCGATTCGATCTCACTCGCCGCCGCGTCGCAGCATTCGCTCGTGAAGCGCAAGCTCCGCGCGCCGCAGGCCGACCGGAGCGTGCTCGTCGAACCCGCCTGGGAAACCCTGCCCGGGCTGCTGGCTCGAAATGTCGCGGCTCGTCGGATCGACACGCGGCTGATCCTGGATCGACCGCTGGTCGAGCTGGCCGCGCAGGCGCGCGGTGAATTGCTAACGGCAGCCACTCGCTACACCTCGGCGTATCGCGCCGCGCCCGCATTTTCGCCCGAGCAGCCACTCGTCGCGGCCGGCCATCAGCCGCAACTGTTTCATCCCGGCGTCTGGCTGAAGAACTTCTCGCTCGACGCTTTGGCGCGGCGCGCCGGCGCGGCCGCGTTGAACCTGGTCGTTGACGGCGACACGATCAAATCGTCGCTCGTGCCGATCGCCACGGGCACGCCTGAGCATCCGCACCGCGGCGCCATGCCGCTCGACGCCGACGGCCCGGAGCTGCCGTGGGAAGAACGTGCGGTGCTGGACGAGGCGTTGTGGACCAGTGTCGATCGCCGGGCGAGTGACTTGCTCAAAGGTTTGCTCGCGCAGCCGTTGATTGGCACCTTGTGGCCGCGCGTTGTCGAGCGCGCTCGCGCCACTGACCGCGCCGGACTGGCCATGGCGCAAGCGCGCCATGCCTTGGAAGCCGACTGGGGGCTGGCGACGCTCGAACTGCCGCAAAGCGCGTTGTGCGAAACCGAGAGCTTCGCCTGGTTCGCGGCCTGGGTGCTCGACGGGCTGCCGCGGTTTCGTGACATCTATAATGGCGCGATCGACGAGTATCGCCAGGTCTACCATTTGCGCAGCGCGAACCATCCCGCGCCGAAACTGGCCGCCGACGGGCCGGCGCTCGAAGCCCCCTTCTGGCTGTGGACCGGCGCGTCGCCGCGACGCCGGGCGGCTTTCGTCACCCGGCAAGCTGGCGAACTGATCCTGACCGACCGCCAAACGATCCGTGTCGCGCTGCCGGCCCCTGGAACGGGTCGCGCGGCGGCCACCGTCGCGGCCATCACGGCGCTCAAAAGCCAAGGCATCCGGCTGCGTAGCCGAGCGCTGACCACGACGCTGTTTTGCCGCCTAGTGGCCAGCGATCTGTTTCTGCACGGGATTGGCGGCGGCAAATATGACGAAGTTACCCAGCTATTGGCCGCACGCTTCGCCGCCGCGCCGTTGCCGGCCGATGGGGTCGTCTCGGGCACATTGCATCTGCCCGTGGCGAAGGAGAACGTCGCAATCGACCAGATGCGGCGGCTTGAACACCAGCTCCGTTCGCTCGAATTTCAGCCTGAACGGTTTCTGGCCGGCGCCGATGGCCAGGTTCGCGAGCTGATCGAACGAAAGCGCGCCTGGATCGATGATCCGTTCGAGCCGTCGAACGCCAAACGTCGCGCTCGCGAGATTTCCCAGCTTAACGACGAGTTACAACCCGCCGTGGCCGAGCGGCGACGCGAGCTATTGGCCGAACGAACGCGGCTCCGCGCGGCATTGGCGCGGCGGCAAGTGCTGAGCTGGCGCGAGTATCCGTTCGCGTGGTATCCCGAGCCGACGCTGCGCGGTTTTCTGGTCGAGGGCATGCCGCGCGCGGGGCAAGTTTGACCGCGTGACGTCGATTTGGAGCATCGCGCGGCGGGCTGTGCTTCTCATTTTGAGATGCGCGGCGCATGTTCGCTCCCGTGCGGCGCGAAAGCGCGCTTGATCGTCGCCTCGCACCACACGGCGGCGCTTGCTCGGATACTTCCTTGCACTTCTTGTGAACTTTTTGCTGGATTTTCAACTGTACAACCGTTCACTGTCGCACCCGCCGCACTCCGCGTCTTTCGACTTGGGAGCGACCTGGAACCACGCGACGAGAGAGAGAGACCGTCGCCCCGGGCGAGGTGTCGAGACATTCGCGGTGCGACCGTCGGCAGGATGCCGACGGAATTGGCAGAGCAGGATGCGACCAGAACTTCGAGCGATGAGCGGCGGCGGCGGCGGCGGGTGCGACGCCACGCACGTCGCACGCGGCCGACGCCGAACCGACGCGGCGGGGTCGGTGCGGGAATGAGCGAGTGGGCAGCAGGAGTTGTGACGGCGGACCACGGATGGTCCGCCGAACCGCCGCCGGTGGCGACCGGATGGAGCCCACGCGGCGTGTGAGACCCGCCCGGTGGTGCGTCCCGCACCACGTCGCGGGCAAGAGCAACGAAGTGCGGGTGACGTGACGCGACACACCGGGCGGGGCGAACGCGGGCAGGGAGGCCCGCAAAAATCCGCACCACCCAAGGATGGGTGGTGACCTTTGAAGGTGGCGAGCCTCAGTCGGTGTGATCGTCGGCGGAACGTGGGGTGGTGGCTTGCCTCTCTGGCGGGTCATCAGGCTCGTACACGAACGGTGAGGCGACGATGCGTTGCAAGACGTCCTCGAAATTGTCCCGCGTGCAGGAGTTTTTGCCGAGGGTGTGAAACACGATCGACACGACCCGCAGCAGCAACGCGGCGTCGTAGACGTTTCCGCGACTGGCACGGTTGGCCAACTCGGTGGCGAGCTCCGAGAGGTGTTCGTGTTGCTTCCGTATGGCACGCTCGGCGGCGGTGTCGCCACCTTTGCGACCAGGACCGGGCCTGGTGCCCGGGGCGAACGTACCGCGAGCCGTGCGTTTGAACGTGTCACCATCCGCTCGTGGCCGCGGCCGTTTGGAATCGGGTTCAGGCACGGTTATTCTCCGTTTCAGTGCGTGCGGCACGACGCCGACGATCATCGGCATCGAGCGTCTTGACGAGGGCAGCAAAACTCCGCTTCCGCGTGTGCGAGCGTTTGCCATGCTCGCCGAGACGATGGTCACGGGCACGCACTTCCCGCGACGCGGGAACGTGCGTGCTGTCGTCGAAAATATTTCGTTGCCCTTTGAGACTTTTGCGACTCATCGACGGGAACTCCACGGCTTGAGACGTTCGGCACATAACGGACACTCATCGAACTCGATGTTGCGACCGTGGCTGTCGCACTCATCCACCAACAGCACGTCGCACGCCAAGCGAAGCGTGTCGTTGGCACGCACGTGCTGACCGCGACTGCGAAGCAGTCGCGATTCAACGACCAGGCGTTGCAGTTCCTGCATCCTGGAAAAATGTCTTGACTCAAAACTGTCGTCACTCATGGAGCAAACTTTCTCAGTTGAAGGTGGGGATGGAAACGGGGACTGACGTTCGGCCAACTGGGCAGCGTCTCGGGCGGCAACGGCATGATGCGATGCAAATAGTTGGCGGTCATCGCCACCGACTTGTGCCCCAGGTGCGACTGCACCGCGAGCAAATCTCGCGTCGCATACCAGACTCGCAGAGCCGAGTTGTGCCGCAACGAGTGAAGTGAGAACTTGCCGCCGATCACACGACGCATCGCGAGTCCGTACAAGAAATACTGCTTGCGATCAATCGGCGTGCCGCGTTCACTCGGGAACAGCAGCACGTGATCCGGCCAATAGCGGGTATGGAATCCGTGCAACACCCGAGCGAACTCCGGTTCCAACTGCACCGTGCGGTATCTCCCACGCTTGGCACTCTTGAAATACAGGCTCGGTCCCAGCGGGCAAAACTGATCCGCCCTCATGCGGATGACCTCGACCGAACGAAGCCCGTGGTAACACAGACCGATGAACAAGCCACGCCGTCGCGTCCGTTGCGTGGTGTGCCGCCACTGACTCGCGATCCACGCTTCCAACTGTGGCAGCAGAAATGTCGGGACGGGACCGGCCATCGCAGCTTTCCTCAGTTACGCAGCGTCAGATAATTTCCATCCTTCAAACTTTTTGCTGGATTTTCATTTACTCAAACCCTAAGTTGTGGGCTTTGAGGGAGCGAAAACGCAAGGATGGAAAGGACTCGATGCCATGAGCACGACCATTTCGCCCGCCAGCGTCCGTCGAACGGTCAAACGCAGCGCCGCCTCTCGGGGCAAGCCGGGGCAGGCGAAGCGGCTGGCGTCAGGCAAATCGGCCGAACTGGGCAAATCGGCCGAACCGGCCAAGGAAGCGCGTTCCACGGCCAAGCGCGCCACGACGGAATCGCGCACGGCGACGGAAGCAGCGGACCAGCCGGCCGTCGAAACCAAGCCCGCGGTTGTCGAGACGCCCGCTCCGGCCGCGCGCGAAGCAACCCGCCCACGGCGCAGCTCGCGCCGCCGCGCCAAGGCGCATTCGCCGTCTGACAACGCGCAGGCGAGGGAAGGCCTGCGGCTGATTTCGGCCACCGCTTCCGATCATCTGGCGATTGCCGAGTTCTTCAAGTCGGCGTTCCCCTCGCCACAGCGCGATGGCTTTGCTTCGTCGCTTGACGACCCGTTGTACGAACCTTGCGACCGCTGGTTGGTTCGCCGCGGCACGCAAGTGCTGGCCCACGTGCAAACCGTGCGGCGCGAGATGCGCTTCGACCAGGTCGATCTGCCGGTCTCGGGTCTGACCTGCCTGGGCACGCTGCCCGAGTATCGCAATCTGGGAATGGCTGGCGCGCTCGTGCGACGTGCCGAGCGAGCGATGGCCGCCGACGGCGCGGTGATCGGCCTGACCCGGACGCGCTTCCCAGCGTTCTTCGCTTCGGAAGGCTGGGCCGTCTGTGGCCGCCACAGTCACAGCCGGGCCAACCCGCGCGAGGTGCTGGCGCAGCTTTCGGCGCGGGGCCTGGCCGCGTCGGACGATCAACTGGTCATTCGTCCCTGGCGGCAAGTCGAGCTGCCAGCGCTGATGCGGTTGTACAGCGAGCGGATCTCGCGCGCCGCCGGGCCGCTGTTGCGCACGGAAGCCACCTGGCGTTGGCTGGTCAGCCGGCAGAATGTCGATCACTTGTTCGTCGCCATCGAAGGGCCCGACAAGTTCGATTGGCAAGCGGCCACGCTGCCGATCGTTGGTTATATGCTGATGAAGGAAGATCGCGTGATCGAGCTGGTCGGCGCGCCGAGCGCGCCGTCGACGTCACCGCTGCTCGAACAAGCGCGGCACGGCGTGGCCGAGCAGTTGCTGGCCCGGGCTTGTGCCGAGGCGATCGAGCGCGACGACTACGCAGTCCAGTTGCACTCGCCGGCCGATGACTCGCTGCACGAATTGTTCCGCGCCGCCGGCGGCGAGACGAACTTTGGCGAGCAGCACCAGGGCGAGTCGTACATGATGAAGGTGTTTGACCTGCCCGGCTTGCTGCGCCGGCTGGCCCCGGTGCTGCAACGGCGCGCGGCCGAGGCGGCGGGTTCGCGGGCCGTGGAACTGGGGCTGCTGGTTGACGGCGAACGGCTGAAGCTGGCCGTCAGCCGCCGCGGCGTCCGCTTTGGCCGCGGGCAATTGGGGCGGAACTATCTGCGGCTGTCGCGCGACGAGTTGACCCGGCTGCTGCTGGGACACGTCGATATCGACGCGGATCGGGAATCGGGGGCGCTCAAGGCCTCGAACCGCACGGCGGCCAAGCTGGCCACGGTCCTCTTCCCGCAAGTGCCGTACTGGCGCGCGCCGTGGGACGACGTCGTTGGCTAGAGCAGCTCTCAAGAGGCTCTAGCAGGGGTGGCGCGTCCCAAGCGGAGCGCAGGGCGCGGGGAGAATCGCCAACCAAATATCAGGGTCGGTACATGCTTCTCCACGCCCGCAGGACGGGCGTGCCACTCAGACGCTAGAACGTGGTGAGAAGCGATCTAGAGTGCGCGGCGTGGTCCTTTTCCGCCAGCCCAGGCACTTTTCTGTAGCCCAGGCCTAACTCCTCCGCTCCTCCGTGTCTCAGTGGCCAATCCTAGTCTCAGTGGCCAATCCTACTGAGTCGGCTTCTTGCCATTCCTGGCCGCCTTGGCCGCCACCAGGCGCACGTCCACGCTGGCTCGGTGCGCGGTCAGCCCTTCCAGGTCGGCCAGCTTTTGCACCAGCGGCGCGGCACAGATCAAATCGGCCGGCGTGTAGTGAATCACACTGGTGCGGCGGAGAAAGTCATTGGCGCACAGCCCGCTGGCAAACCGCGCCGTTCCACCCGTCGGCAAGACATGTGACGGCCCCGCGGCATAGTCGCCGACCGACACCGGGCTCCATTGTCCAATGAAAGCCGCGCCGGCGTGGCGGATTTGTTCGAGCATTTCGGCCGCGTTGTTCACGGCCAGGTGCAAATGCTCGGGCGCGATCTCGTCGGCCAGCGCCGTGGCCTGGTCCTGGTCACGCACCAGAATCAACGCGCCGAAGTCTTCGAGCGACTGCCTCGCCAATTGTCCGCGCTCAAGCTGGGCCAATTGCTGTTCAAGCTCCGCGCGGATGGCCGGAATCAACTCCGGCTCCCAGGTGATCAAAATGCTCGCGCCGGGGGCGTGCTCGGCCTGGGCAATCAGGTCGGCGGCCGCGAAGGCGGGTGGCGTGCTCTTGTCAGCCACCAGGACCACTTCGCTGGGACCGGCGATCGAGTCGATGTCGACGTCGCCATAGACGCATTTCTTGGCCAGCGCCACGAACAGGTTGCCGGGGCCGACGATCTTGTCGACCTGCGGCACGCCCGACACACCGTAAGCCAGCGCGGCAATCGCCTGCGCGCCACCCATTCGATACACCTCGGTCACGCCCAGCGCGTGACAGGTGGCCAACAACACCGGGCTGTAGGAACCGAACTTGGTTGGCGGCGCGACGACGGCGATCTCGCGCACGCCAGCCACTTGCGCCGGCACCACGGTCATCAGCGCGGTCGAGGGGTACGCCGCCGCTCCGCCGGGGACGCAAACTCCCACGCGGTCCAGCGGCAAATAACGCTGCCGCAGGTAGCCTCCTTCGATCGTCGGCACGCGGACATCGCCGTGCAGGATAGCCCGCTGGAACGTGCGGATGTTGTCGGCGACCTTGGCGATGGTTTCGAGCAGCCCCGGCGGCGCGGCCTGATAGGCGGCTTGCAGCTCGTCGGCCGACACGCGCAGCGTCTCGGGCGTGAGCTTGGCGCCGTCGAGCTTGGCCGTGTAGTCGAGCACCGCATCGAGACCTCGGTTACGGACGTCGTGACAGATCCGCTCGACCACCTCGACCGGGGTCAGCGGCGCGCCAAAGACGTCGATCGTCCGCTGGCGGCCCGCCTGGCTGACAATGTTCCCTTGCGGGCTCAAGCGGCGGCGTAAATCGCCAATGGCCGAGCGCAGGTCGTCGTGGTTGGCGTCAATCGTCTGGATGTTGAGCGTCGCTGTCATCGGGCGTGTTCCGCCGCCGGGTGGCGCCAAGATTAACAAGTGCGAAAGCTTCTATTGTCGCCACCGATCGGCCAATTCGCTAGGGCTCTTGTTCGCCGGAATCGGCTGGGTTAGAACCGATGTCAGGCCGCGAAAAAACCTGGGACAACACGTCGTACGCCGAGTCGCGCCGGCTCGAACGTGCGGTCCCGCCCCATTGCCCCTCGAATCCTTCAGAAAGCGCAGGCAACGAACATGGTCCGCTTGCCCGTCGATCTGCGGAGCGATACCACGACCCGACCGACGCAAGGGATGCGCGCCGCGATGGCGGCCGCCGAGGTGGGGGACGATGTCTGGGGGGAAGACCCAACGGTCATTCGCCTGCAACAACGGATTGCCGAACTGCTGGGGAAAGAGGCGGCGCTGTACGTGCCGTCGGGAACCATGTCGAACCAGATCGGCGTGCGACTGCACTGCCACCCCGGCGACGAGGTGATCCTCGATAGCGGCTGTCACATCTACAACCACGAGCAAGGGGGCGTGGCCCAGTTGTCGGGCGTGGCCACGCGAACCATCGACGGCGAGTGCGGGGTGATGCGGCTCGAACAACTGCAATCGCTGATCCGCCCCGACAATCAGCACTACGTTCGCACCCGCTTGATCTGCATCGAGAACACACACAACCGCGGCGGCGGCCGCGTGCAGCCGATCGAAGAGGTCGAGCGGATTTGCGCCTGGGCTCACGATCATAAGTTGGCCACCCACCTGGACGGAGCGCGATTGTTCAACGCGCACGTCGCCACGGGCGTGCCGCTCACTCAATTGGCCGCGCCGTTCGACACCGTGAGCGTGTGCTTTAGCAAGGGGCTCGGCGCGCCGGTCGGTTCGGCCATCTGCGGCCCGCACGACCTGATCGCCCGAGCGGTGCGGCATCGCAAGTTGTTCGGCGGGGCGATGCGCCAGGCGGGCATCTTGGCGGCCGGGGCGCTGTACGCCCTGGAACATCACGTCGAGCGATTGGCCGAAGATCATTACCGGGCCAAGCAACTGGCCGGCGTGGTCGAGCAGACCGAGGGGCTGTCGCTCCGCGGGGGGCCGGTCGAGACGAACATCGTGTTCATCGAAATCAATCCCAAGCTGGGAACCGCGCTGGAATTTGCCGCCGCCATGCGCGAGGCGGGCGTGTTCATCATGGTCGAGAACTCGCGCACGCTGCGGGCCGTGACCCACTTGGACATTTCGGACGACGACTTGAACCACGCCTGTCACGCCCTGCGGAACGCCGCCCGCGGCATCCGCTCGACGACCGTGCGCACCCCCGTCTCGGTGTACGGTTAGCACACGATGTGTCGTCATCTGGCCGTGATCGCGCGGCGGCCTTACCCGGCCGCTGGTTTGCTGCTCGACGATCCCAACGCGCTGCGCGTGCAGAGTATTTGCGATCGGCATGGCGATTGTCACAGCGACGGCTGGGGGCTCGGCTATTACGTGGCCGATCGTGTCGGCCCGCTGGTCATTCGCCGCCCGGCCGATGCCCGATTGGACCAGTCGTTCGCGGCCCGGGCACGTGAACTCGTCGCGCCGACGTGGATTGCCCACGTGCGGAATAGTTCGGTCGGTAGCGTTTCGGAAGCGAACTGCCACCCGTTCCGCCATGGTGCCTGGCTGTTCTCGCACAACGGGACGGTCACCAACTTCGACGTGATCGGTCCTCGGCTGGCGGCGATCGTGCCGGACGAGTTGCTGGCCCTACGTGGTGGCACAACTGACAGCGAGTTGATCTTTGTCCACGTGCTGGCCCGTTTGCAACGACTCGGCATCGACCTGACGCAGCCCGTCGGAGACGCGGGGCCGCTGGTCGATGCGCTGGTCGAGACGTTGCGCGACTTGGATCGTTGGTCGCGAGAATTCCCGCCCAATGAAAAGACCAAGTTCAATTTCTTGCTCACCGACGGCGTGGTCCTGGCGTCCAGCCGCTGGAACCACGACCTGCACTGGCGTCAAGAGCCCGAAGTCACCGTCGTGGCCAGCGAAGCGACCGGAATCGGTGCATGGCAAGAAGTCCCCGAACACAGTATTCTGGGCATAGACCGCGCGGGCCAAGCCCGGCTGGTCCGCTTGTAATCTTGCCGCCGCGCGCGATCGGCCCTAGGGGTTCGCGCCCGACCGTGGGATTGCGCGCTCGTCGTTTTCTTCTCGTCGTTCCCCGTTCCGAAGCTTCGCAGATGCGTCACCCGCTGTTGGCTCCCGATTTGCGCGAGCTCGTGCAAGAGTGCGACGCGGACTCGTTGCGCGAATTCTTTTCGCCGCATCACCCGGCCGAAGCGGCCGAGTTGCTTGATGACTTGGAGCCGAACGAGACGCTGTACGTCCTGAACTTGCTGGACGATCGGGCCCAGGCGGCGATCTTTTCGTATCTGGACCCGCCGCTGCAAGATGGCGTGGCCGCGCTGATGGAGCGCGGCTCGCTGGCCAAGCTGATCACGAATATGTCGCACGACGAGCGGGCCGACCTGGTCGAGCGACTGCCGCCCGAGCGCGTCGAGCAGATCATGCCGCTGTTGGCCCGGGCCGAGCGCGAAGACATTCGCTTGCTCACCGACCAGGACGAGGGGACCGCCGGCGCGGTGATGACCAGCGACTATGCGACGCTGTCCCCCGACCTGAGCGCGGCCGCGGCGATTGACAAGCTGCGCCACGAAGCCCCCGACCGCGAGACGATCTACTACTGCTACGTCATCGACGAGCAGCGGCGGCTGATCGGGTTCGTATCGCTCAAGGACTTGATCTTGGCGCCACCGGCGCGGCGCGTGGCCGATGTGATGCAGCGCGACGTGGTCTATGGCCGCGTCGACGAGGACCGCGAGCAGATCGCCCACAAGCTGGGCGAGTACGACTTGATCGCCTTGCCGATCATCGACGCCGACGACCGGATCGTGGGCATTGTCACGCACGACGACGTGCTGGACGTGATCGTTGACGAGGCGACCGAGGACGTGCAGCGCCTGGGTGGTATGACGCCGTTGGCAGAAGGCTACCTGGCGTCGTCGTTCTTCGAGCTGTGGAGCAAAAGAGCTTTTTGGTTGACGATTCTGTTTCTCGGCGGCTTCCTGACCACCTCAGCCCTGACCTACTTCGAGGACTTCTTCAAGAAGGTGCCGCCGCTGGTGCTGTTCATGCAGCTCATCCTCTCGGCCGGCGGCAATTGCGGCTCGCAATCGACCACGCTGATTACCCGTGCGCTCGCCCTGGGCGAGTTAACCCCGGCGGCCTGGTTCCGGGTCTTGTGGCATGAAGTGCTGATGGGCCTGTCGCTCGGTTGCGCGCTCAGCCTGGTCGGCTTTGCCCGCGTCTGGCTGACGCCCGAGAACGCCTTTCGCGGCCCGACGGGGGAGGAGATCGGCGTGTTGTTGATCGCCAAGATCGTGGCCATTGGCGTGGCGGTGGTCGTGGTGCTGGGCAATCTGGTCGGGGCGCTGTTGCCACTGCTGCTCAAGCGATTGGGCTTCGACCCGGCGTTGATGAGCAATCCGGTAGTCGCCAGCCTGGTCGACGCGACGGGCATCGTCACCTACTTTGCCATCGCCGGCCTGTTCATCCCGATGTAAGGGGGCACGACGTGATGACCGACACCTGGCCGCTGGCCCACTTGCCCCCGCGCGCCGCCGACAGTCACAAAGGGGACTACGGTCGCGTGCTGATCGTCGGCGGCTCGCGCGGCATGTACGGCGCGCCGGCCCTGGCGGGCATGGCGATGCTGCGCGGCGGAGCGGGGCTGGTGCAAGTCGCCACGCCGCGCGAGTGTCAGCCGGTCGTGGCCGGGTTCGAGCCGGCGTACATGACGGTTGGCCTGACCGCCGACAACGATGGACGCCTGGCTGAGGCGGCGATCGCCGAACTGGAAGCGCTTCGCGACTGGCCCGACGTGGTGGCCGTGGGGCCCGGGCTAGGTCGTTCAGTGGGCGTCGATCGCGTGGTGGCCGAGTTGTTCACCACTTGGACGCAGCCGATCGTCGTCGATGCCGACGGGTTGAATGCCCTGGCGCGGCAGCCCGAGTTGTTGAATCGCGCCGGTGGCCCGCGGATTCTCACGCCACACCCCGGCGAGTTTCAACGTCTGGCTGGTGCGGTTGGGCACAAACTGTCGAGTGCCATGAACTCACGCGCCGAACACGAGGCGGCGGCACAGCAGTTGGCCGGCCAGTGGGGCGTGGTGATCGTCCTCAAGGGGCATCACACCCTCGTGACCGACGGCACGCGCAGCGCGCACAACACGACGGGCAATCCGGGCATGGCGACCGGCGGCGCCGGGGACGTGCTGACGGGGTTGATCGCGGCGCTGGTTGGGCAGCATCTGGCACCGATCGATGCGGCGCGGCTGGCGGTTCACCTGCACGGCTTGGCTGGCGACGCGGCGGCCGCGGCGCTCGGACAAGTGTCACTGACCGCTGGCGATGTAGTACGTTACTTGCACACGGCCATTGCTCGCGCGTGATGAGTGCTGGGTGGCCCGGCCGCTCGACGGCCGGGTTGCGAAGCAACGAGAAGAACCGGTGGCGTCGCGCGTCCTTCTTGTCGCTGCGCGACCCAGCCGGCAAGCGGCTGGGCCACCCGATAGATGCGCAGCTCAATAAGGCTACGCGATTACGACGCGGCGCTGGCGGCCGCGGTCTCGCGCCATTCGATGTCCAGCTTCACGTCGAACGCCCGTTCTAGCGGGGCAGCGCGACGTCGCGCGGCCCAGAGATCGACCTCGGGCAAGCGATCAGCCACAACGTGCAGCTTCCAGTGGCGTCCTTCGGTCTCGAGGGCCACGCCGCGCACTTGCTGCATGTTGGCCCGGTCCAGGCCACCGGCCAGGCGCAGAATCGACGACAACCGCCGCACGCGCTGCTGATCGCGCGACGTCAGGACCGAGTAGTTGGCGTGCTTCTTCTTGGGTTCCGAGCCGCGATGGTAGCGGGCGATGTTCGCCACCAGTTCGAGTTCTTGCGGCTGAAAGCCCGGCAGGCGGCTGTTGAGAATCAGATAATAGCTGTGCTTGTGGTGCTTCTCGTAATTGATCAAGTAACCGACATCTTGCAGCCGCACCGCCGCCATCAACAGCGGGCGATCGGCCGGGTCGAGCAGCTTGCGCTCGGCCAGTTGATCGAAAACCTGTCCGGCCAGAAACGCCACATGCCGGGCGTGGGTCATCTCGACGCCGCAGTTGACGGCGAATTGCTCGATCGCCACGTCGCGCTCGGCCTGGCCGTTGGGGGCTGAGCCCAGCGACTGATCGATCATCGTCAGCAGCAGCCCGTCGCGCACGCCCCGGTCGTGGATCACCACGCGATTCAAGTCAAAGCGGTGCATGATCCGGTCGATGATCGTGATGCCCGAGACGATGATGTCGGCCCGATCGGGGCTCAGGCCCGGAATGCTGCGCCGCGCCTCGGCTGGAATCTTGCGCAGGCGATCGAGCAGGTGCCGCACCTCGGCCCGAGTCACTTCGGCGCCACGCAGCGGCAGACCAAGCTGCCCCTTGGACGCCATGACCATGTCGGCCAGCGCTGTGAATGTGCCGCCCGAGCCGATCAGTTGGTGCGGTTCGAGCAGCACCTTCTTGGTGTGCTTGCGAAGCTCGCGGTCGATCCCTTCGACCATCTTTTCGAACTGGTCGTGCGACATCGCCTGGGCCGCGCCATAGCGCTCGGCCATCCGCACCGCGCCCAGTGGCGTGGTACACAAGCTTTCAATCGCCGAGCCCGACGCCAGGATCAACTCGGTGCTGCCGCCCCCAATGTCGGCCACCGCGATGGGCTTGCCTTCCAGCGGGAAGCTGCGGGCCACGCTCAGGAACGCGAGCCGAGCTTCCTTCTCGCCGCTGATGACTTCGATGTCCAGGTCGAGTTCATTCTTGGCCCGGCCGACAAACTCGGGCCCGTCAATCGCCTCGCGCACCGCACAAGTGGCAATGCAGCGGAAGTCGCCGACCTGAAAGCCCGCCACGATCTGCTTCATTCGCCGCAGGGCTTCGATCGATTGTTCGACCGCTTGCGGGTCCAGGCGATTGGTCTCGGCCAGTTGACGACCCAGCCGGCTGGTGGTCTTTTCTTCGTCCAGAATCCGGTAGGTGCCGCCACGCAGCGCCTCGGCAATGACCAGCCGGATGCTGTTGGTGCCAATATCGATCGCGGCCAGGCGATGGCTCAGCTCGGGCGAGAGGAATATCTGCTTGTCTTCCATCGACCAGCGCAACCTAGGGTGGCAAGTACGCGCGCCGCGGCCACGTCCCTCGCTCGGCAAACCGTCGGCCGAAACCGTCGGCTTTCATTCGTTGCCAGGCCAGAATGTTTGGCGCGCTTGAGGCCCTCCTAGAATAGCACAAAACTCGGCCCCGTGTCGTTAGTTCCGCGCCAGCCGGTGGTATGCTAAAACCGGCGTCAGCGTAACGACTTTTTGCGGCCGCGAACCTTGGCCCGGCGCAGCCCGGGCGAACGAAAACACCGTGGAACTGATTCGCGCTTTTGACGTCCTGCCCGATCGGCTACGCGGCGGCGCTGTCAGCATTGGCAACTTCGACGGCGTTCACCGCGGCCACGCGGCGCTGATCGAGCGGCTGGTGGCCCACGCCCATCGCGCCGGCGGCCCGGCCGTGGTGTTTACGTTCGATCCGCATCCGGTTCGGCTGTTACGCCCCGAACATGCGCCGCCGCCGCTCACCTGGACCGATCGCAAGGCCGAACTGCTGGTCGAGCTGGGCGTCGACGCGATGATCGCCTACCCGACCGACGAGGCGCTGTTGGCGCTCGAAGCTCGGCAATTCTTCGACGACGTGATCTGTCGCCGTCTGGGGGCCAAGGCGCTGGTCGAGGGGCCGAACTTCTACTTCGGGCACGATCGCCGCGGCACGGTCGACTTGTTGGCGCAATGGACCAGCGAGCGAGGCATGATCCTGGAAGTGGTGCCGCCGCTGGTGCTCGATGGGCGAATGGTGTCCAGTTCGGTCGTTCGCAGCTTGATCGCCGCGGGCCAGTTGGACGAAGCCCGGCAGATGCTGACCCATCCCTATCGCATCCGCGGCATGGTCACCCACGGCGCGGGGCGCGGCACGAAGCTCGGCTTTGGCACGGCCAACCTCGAGGCGATCGATACGCTGCTGCCCGGGCCGGGCGTGTATGCCGGCATCGGTTACGTGAATCGCGAGCCGTGGCCAGCGGCGATCAACATTGGCCCGAACCCGACGTTCGGCGAAAAGGCGTTGAAGGTCGAGGTCCACCTGATCGGCTGGAGCGATCCGCTGTACGGGCAACCACTCGAGGTCGACTTCCTGGCACGCCTGCGCGACGTCCGCTCGTTCAAGAATGTGGAAGAGCTAAAGGCGCAACTCGCCGCGGATGTAGCGACGGCGAAGCGCATTGCGGAGAAATAGAATGCAATGAATTCGACCACGACGGCACGACGGACACGACGTCGGAAATGGCGAAGAATTTTGAACCGCAAAGACGCAAAGATCGCAAAGGAAAAGCAGCAGACTTAATCGCAGAGAGCGCAGGGAACGCGGAGTGGGATTTTGACTTCTTTTCTCCGCGACGCGCAGCGTCCTCTGCGATTCAAAATCTCTTTTGTCTTCTTCGCGCCCTTTGCGTCTTTGCGGTTCAACTTCCCCTCTGCGATTCCTCTGTGCCTCCGTGGTGAATAAACCTAAGCCGGAGCCCCGGGCTTGGCCGCGTCGAGCAGCCGGCCGGGCGAACCCATGATGTTGTAGCCGCCGTCGAGGTGCAGAATCTCGCCGGTGATGCCGGCCGACAGGTCCGACAACAGGAACCCGCCGGTCTTGCCGACTTCTTCGTGGTCGATGTTGCGGCCGATCGGCGCCATCAGCTCGTACAGCTTCTGCATATCGTCCACGCCGGCCGCGCTGCCGGCCAACGTGCGGACTGGGCCGGCGCTGACCGCGTTGACGCGCACGCCTTGCGGGCCCAGATCGTAGGCCAGGTACTTGACGATCGAATCGAGCGCGGCTTTGCAAACGCCCATTACGTTGTAGCCCGGCACCGCCTTCTCGCCACCAAAGTAAGTCAGCGTGAGGATCGAGGTGCCGTTCTTGCCACCCGACTTGCTAGCGCGGTCGTAAGGATCTTCCTTGAGGATCCCCGCCACGCGCGCGGCGTTCGCGACGGCAATCAGGCTGTAGGCGCTGATCTCCATGGCCAGGTTGAAACCATCGCGGCTAGTTTGCACGGTGTCGACCTTCAGATCGTCGAGCTTGGCATAAGCGATGGCGTGGACCAAAAAGTCGATCTTGCCGTACTCGGCGGCGGCGGCGGTCATGATCGCCTTGATGTCGTCGTCGCGCTGCACGTCCATCGGCCCGAGAATCTTGGCGTTCTGCGGGTACTTGTCGGTACACTTTGAAACCCGGAGACGATTCTTTTTCTTCTCGTCGTCTGGCCGGTCGGGCAAGTGCGAGAAGCCGCAGACGGCTCCTTGCTGCATGACGAATTCGGCGATGGCCCAAGCGAGCGAGCGATCGTTAGCGACGCCGAGAATCAAACCCTTTTTGCCGTCGAACAATCCCATGGACCAAATCTCCGTGGCTCAATGAACGCGAACCGCCAGCGCGGCGTGCGCGGCGCGTGATGACTGACGTGTGTAACGCTGACTGAAACGAGTGACCGGTTGACAAGGTTTCGACCGCCGGCAGACCAGCGGCCGAAACCGGCAGAATACCCGCCCAAAGCCGGGGACTCAACTATCGATGCACCTTGGCGGGTAGCACGCACAACAGGGTCGCAGCATACCTTCAACCAGATTTGCGAAATCGCTATTCTTGCGCAGGATAGATCTTCTTTCCTTGTTCTAGCACAAACTTCAACGGAATCTTGGGGTTGTTAATGTCCTTGCGATCACGATTCCATTTTATTTCCCAAGCAGCGAACAGCGATTCGAGCTTTCAAACCGGCATGTAATACACCGCCTCCAATTCAATGCCACGATAGACCGCAAAGATCCAGTCGACCTGCCGATATTTGGCGAGAATGACGGGGTTGAGATGGTGGTGAGTCGTGAAGCTGGAAACAACGTCTGCATTGAGCGTTTTCAGTTCATATTCTCGCCCCGTCTCATCAACCGCGTCGTTGCCTTCGCGTGATTGCAATAGCGTCAAGCCCGTTACTAGCGCCAACTGAAGATATTTGCCCCCGTTGTCTTGGAAGATATCTCGTATGCCATGCTTGTTGGCGAGCACCTGCAGCAGACGCAAATGCGGAAAAATCTTGTCGAGTTGGGCCTTATCGGCGTGCTGCTTAAACGCGGGAATGCGCCGTCGAGGAGACAAGCCGTAGCCCTCGTTCAGTCAGGAATGAGTCTTGTCATCGGCACGCCCAATGCCTTGGCAAGCTTCTCGATCGTCTCAAGGGTGACGTTGCGCTCGCCGCGTTCGACGCTGCTAATGTAAGTGCGGTGGAGCGCGGCTTTATCAGCCAAGCCCTCTTGCGAAAGGCCTCTGCTCTTTCGCACCTTGCGCAAATTGTCGCCGAATCGTGTATGGAGGCTGCTCACGCTGATTTACCACCAACTGCGGCCCGATCGGATTGACAATCAGTCTAAATGGGGGTAATTCATAGCTCTACAGACTGTGAGTTACGTGTCTGATGGTCTACATACCGCGATAGACTTCTCTGGTAAGGTGGTGGCAGATATGAAGCAGGCAGCACTGGTCAAGCGCCGGAGAATTCGTCGCGTGTCTCTGTCATGGGTTGAACTCTATCGAACCAATCTTGGCCAGATGATTGTCGGGCGATCGGAAGAGTACCTTTCGTCCTTGCCGGATGCGTCCGTCGATCTGGTGATGACCTCACCGCCATTCGCGTTGCTGCGGCAAAAGTCGTACGGCAACCTTAATCAAATCGATTACGTGGATTGGCTCGTCTCGTTTGGCCCACAAGTACATCGCGTGCTGAAAGAATCAGGCTCATTCGTGATTGACCTGGGCGGCGCATATCAGCGCGGCAAGCCCGTTCGATCGCTCTACAACTTCCGCGTCCTCTTGCGACTGTGCGATGGCCACGGCTTTCATCTGGCCGAAGAGTTCTTTTGGCACAACCCTGCGAAGTTGCCTTCGCCGATTGAGTGGGTTAATAAGCGCAAGATTCGGGCAAAAGATTCGGTCAACACTGTCTGGTGGCTTTCAAAGTCCGAGAATCCAAAGGCCGATGTGCGCAACGTCTTGACGCCATATAGCGATCGAATGAAAAAGCTGATTGAAGACCCCGAGAAGTTCTACAAGCCCAAAGGACGACCTTCGGGGCACGACATCAGCGCCAAGTTCGGCCGGGACAATGGCGGCGCCATCTGTTCGAATTTGCTCCAATATTCGAACACCGAAAGCAACTCGTTGCATATCCGCAATTGCAAAGCTTTCGGACTGGAACCGCACCCCGCCCGGTTTCCGAAAGCACTGCCTAAGTTCTTCATCGACTTCTTGACCGATGAAGGCGATATGGTCGTGGATATTTTTGCCGGTTCGAACACGACCGGCGCAGCGGCGGAAGACGCCAAACGCCACTGGATTGCCATTGATTGCGAACGTGATTATGCGATCGGTTCGGCCTTCCGATTCATGGAGGGGTGGTCAACCGAGAGGGTTGCCGAGTTTGTCGACGCCGCTAAAGCAGGCGTTAATGGACTTAGGGTCGCCGCGATGGAAGCGCAGCGCAGTTTGGCGGGCTTCTAAGAATCACGCCCTACCCGCGCTTCGTTTTTTTAGCACCATTCACCAGCGGGTTCACGGCCGGCTGTTCTTTCTTCTGATACACCTCGCACGCCCGCCACATGTACCAACTGGCCACCGAGCGGTACGGCCGCCAGCGTTCGCCGCGCTGCTTCAACTCCATCGGCGCCGGCAGCTCCTTCAGCCCGTAGGTCAACATGAACCCTTTGCGCACGCCCAGGTCGTGAGCCGGTAGCACATCGGGTCGCCCCAGCCGGAAGATCAACATCATCTCGACCGTCCACGGGCCAATGCCGCGCACCTGGACCAGTCGATCGACGATCTCCTGATCGGTCATCTTGCGCATGGCCACGAGCGACGGCACCGTGCCATCGAGCGTCTTGGTCGACAGATCGCGAATCGCCAGCAGCTTGTTCCGCGACAAGCCCGCCCCGCGCAACTGGGCGTCGGGCGCGGCCATGATCAGCTCGGGATGCGGCCCGCGCTCGTTCGACACGATGTTCGACAATCGTTCGTGAATGGTGGCGGCCGCCTTGCCCGACAGTTGTTGATAGACGATCGCCCGCAGCAGCGATTGAAACGGGTTGTGCAGCCGTTGCGGCTTCAGCGTGAACGGCCCGACCCGTTCGATCAGCTTGGCCAATCGCCGGTCGACGGCGGAAAGATGGTCGGTCGCGTGTTGTGGGTCAAAGGCCGGCGGCATCGGTCAAAGGCACCTGGCGGCGTGGGATCGTGCGGGATGGGAGGACACGGAACGATTACTCTAGCAAATGCGCCGGTCGTGACAGCGTCCCCGGCGGCCGGGAATTGCGATGAATCGCGCGCCTGGCGAGGTACGCCCTTGACGGACTGCGAATGCTGGGGCAGACTGGTATGTCCGGCACGGCGGCGAGTTTGCCGCTGGGCTGGGTGTGCCACGGTACGACGGCAGCGATTTCCTCCCACCGGCGGGATTCAACCGCGGGGTGTGATTTCCGCCGTTTGCCGCAGTATCCTTTGAGACACGACCCGGGCGATTAGCTCAGTTGGTTAGAGCACCAGCTCGACAAGCTGGGGGTCA
>JAFEBQ010000030.1 GCA_018242585.1 Planctomycetota bacterium | reverse complement strand
TCGACTTCTAACCGGACAGTACTGATGCGTAATGCTTAGTGCTTAATTAGAGGCAAAGAAGCATTACCGGCCGCCACGGGGTATGGGCAACTGACAACGGACTTTGTCTTTACTCGTCCCTAGTCCCTAGCCCCTAGTCCCTAGCCCCTCCCCGCTTCATGCCCTGGCAATGGTTTGCAAAACAATGGCTGCGGCAACAAGCCGAGGCCGCGGTGCGCCAGCGCTTTGCCGAGGCCATGCAAGAGCAGGCTGCCGCAGCGGCCGACGGCGAACAACCGCCGCCGGCTCATTGCCACGTCGGAATTGTCTTCGCGTTGGGGATCGAGGCCGGCGGGCTGATCGACCTGCTCGGCGCGACGCACACGACGCACGGCGACGGCTTCAAGGTCCGCACTGGCACGCTGGCCGGTCGACAACTGGCGCTGGTCGAAGCCGGCGTCGGTCCGCGCGCGGCCGAGCGTGGCACGCGGGCGCTATTGATGGGGCACCGGCCCGATTGGGTGATTTCGGCTGGATTCTCGGGCGCGTTGCAAGCTAGCGCCAAGCGCGGCGATATTGTTCTGGCGCAAAACATCGTCACCACTGACGGAGCGCGATTGAACATCGATCTGAAGGTCGACGCCGACTGGCTGGCACGCACCCCGGGCTGTCACGCCGGGCAAATCCTGATGACCGACCAGGTGGTCGCCACGCCAGCCGACAAGCGAGCGCTCGGCGAGCGGCACCAGGCGCTTTGCGTCGACATGGAATCGTTCGTTGTGGCCGAGGTCTGTCGCCAGGCGCGGCAGCGCTGCCTGGCCGTGCGCGTGATCAGCGATACGGTCGACGACGCCCTGCCGGCCGATGTGGCACAACTGGCCAGCTGCAAAACTGGCGCACGCCGGGCCGGCGCGGCACTGGCCGCTCTGTGGCGACGTCCCGGCGCCGGCAAGGACATGCTCCGGCTACAACAGCAGGCGATCGAGGCCAGCGACCGGCTGGCAACATTCCTGGCCAGCTTCATCCCGGCGCTCGTCCTCCTGGCCGAAGTCGCACCGACCGACGCCGAGCAATGACGTATCTTTGGTCGCTGATGAATCACGCGACACTTACCCAATTTCCAGTTCACTTACTTAAACATTAATGAACGACGTATTTGCCAGTTCGTCTCGAACACCGACGACTCGCAGCGCCCCCAGCGCTAACCGAGATGTACTGTACGTGGTGGCGGTGGCGTTTATTAGTGTTTGGCTAGCTAGTGTTGCGCCTTATTGGCCTTTTGATATTTCCAGCTTCGCCACAGGTCTGGAACAAATAGCACCGCACCTAGCAGCACAACAGCGGGCCACGCAAAAGAAAGAAAAAGATGAACTTCCTCACCGCCCACATCGCCCCAGTCGAGTCCCGGCTTGTTGGGCGCTAGCATCCCAGCCGATTCCAGTACATCGCGCCCACCAAGATCGTGGCCGGGGTTCGTGATGCCGATCGTGTCCGAGAAAGGGATGATCGACAATAGGTCGCGGGCGTGGGCGTGCTTGTGACCCGTCGCCAGTCCTAGCCCCGTCCGAATCGCCCGTCCGCCCAGCGCTTTATCGAGTGAGCCGCCGATCCAGCCCAGCGCCGAGAGCGTCTTGCCGCCGAGGTCCGCGACGAGCGACTCTTGCTCGTCCCGCTCGGCTTCGGTCGGTTCCTTGGGCTTTTTGGGCTTCTTGGTTGACTTGGCCCGCGTAGCTCCGAGAAGGCTCTTGATTGGATCGAACTTACGACCGGCTGCGATTGCTGTTAGCTCGTCCATCCGCCAGCCCCTGTTTGTACTTGTGACTGCGCCATAGGTCTGGGGTAAATAACAAAACCATCAGCAGCAGAACACCGATCCAGCCAAGACTCAAAAGGTAGATTAACGTATCTTCCTGAAGCGCCTGCTCGTAAAGCGTTCCATCATCGCTTTTGATAACGAATGTGTGCCATGCCGCCGGCATTCGCTTGGGGTTGTACATGACCAACATGCAGTAGAAAGTCCATGCGGCGGTGACAATCGACTGAATGACGATCTTAATGGCCATCGCTGCTACCAATTGAAGAATGAATTCTGGTTGTGCCCGCGAACGTCGTTATCGTACCACTGCGCCGCCATTGCTTCCGGGAATCCTTCACTCACGGCTTGGGCGATGAAATCTTTCCGCCGCCCGGGAGTGTTAAGCTCTGGCTTGTACCAGCGGCTAATGTCGCCGTTGATTCGCTGCATTTCACTGTGGCCAGCATCGGAAATGCGGTTCCCGTTGTGCCAATCTTCCCATGCGGTAGCCTTGTTTTTTTCCGCCTCTGTCATTGTACTATGGTTTCGGCCTGCTTTGAAAGGATTACGAATCGCCGATGAGCCACCACCGCCGGCTAGAGCGGTTCCCAGCGGCGAACCGTGAATCTGCTGGGCGGCGATCCTGGCACTATCGGGGTCCATCCCCTGATTTTCCATCAGCCATCGTGCCGTAGCACCAACCAATGCGCTCTGTTGGTTCGCCAGCTCGTCGGCCTTCAATTGGCTGTCAGCCTCCGCCTGCCGCTCCTTCGACCGCGTGGCGGCCAGTTCCGCACCACCCATCACGAAGTCGCGCATCATCGGATCGGCGTTCGGACCCTGACGTAACACGTCCGCGAACATCGCATCGCGTCCGCCCCGCGCCGCTAGCTTGTCGGCTTCGCGGTTGCGTAGGCGGGTGGCTCGCTCGGCCCCTTCGGCATCAGCCATTTGCTTGCGCCAGAACAGGTCTTTAACCCTTCCCTCGGCGGCAAGTCGTCGGCCATCCGCGCTCGTCATCTTGTCGCTGCCATACAAGCCTTGCAGGCCACGCCCCGAGGGCGTCAAGCCAACGGTCGGTGACTTACTCGCCCGAGTGTTCTGCGCATTGACGACAGCAGCAGCCGCTGCGCCGCTATCTTCCGGCGTGGTATCCATCGACGCCGGCATGACGCCGTGCGGTCCATTGCTCTCGCGGTCCCATCGCATCTTCATCTCTTGCTGCGTCTCGACGGGGACGGCCGCAATGGGCGAGCGCGGACCGAACCCCAGGCCGCTTGGCGTCCGGTTAGCCGAAACGTCAGGGCGTTGACCCATGCCGAAGCTACCGCGCGGCGCAACGGCCGTGGTATTCGCCGCAGCCATCGCCAATTCTTGTGGCGTCAACCGTCGCTGCCGTCGCACCTGCGCCAAAGCGTCAGCGGGAGTGGCCTGCGCCAGTTCCGCATCAATCACCGCCTGTCGCGCCCGATTGAAATCTGGGTAGTCTGCCATTTTGAAAGTCTCCAAAATTGACGTTACTAGGCGGCACGACAAAGGTGCCAGGAACCGTTTCGGTGACAAAACGATAAACGGCTCCTGACACCTTTGTCGTGCCCCCATCCGAGTACAGCCGCTGCGCGGTGCCATTCTTCTTGTCGCTGCGCGACCCAGCCGGCGAGCGGCTGGGCCACCCACCGCGCCGACCGACGACGAGCAATGAGCGATTGCCTGTTCTCGGTGGCAAACATTCTGAATGGCGTGCGACTCTGCGGCTGCTAGCTTGGTCCGGTCAAGTCGCCGCCAACGCTCTCCGATGCTGAACCAAGACGCGCACGGTTGCGCGCCAAGATCAGGCCACGGAGCAAGGCGGTAGATCATGCCCAGGCTGCAAAGTCTCACAGCGCGTCGGGTGCCGGCGATCTGCGCCCTGTTGCTCGCGATGACCGTCTTGGCGCAAAGCGGCTGCGCTCCCCTGCCCCGCTTCATGCGTCAATGCTCGGCCGCGGCGGCACGCTCGAATGGCATGGACCCGGCCGGTTGCTGGTCGGGCTATTGGGCCAGCCACAAGAGCAGCCACAAAGGCTGTCTGAAGGGTTCGATCACCCATTGCGGCGGACCACACTATCGTGTGAAGTTCCACGCCACGTTCTTCAAGTTCTTCTCGTATGCCTACGAGACGACGTTGACCGTGACCGAACAAGACGGCGTCTACCACTTCACCGGTCAGCACGATCTGGGCCGACTGGCCGGCGGCGTCTACTATTACGACGGCACGATCCAAGGCAACGAGTTCCGCGCCACGTACCGCTGCTGCAAAGACCACGGCGTGTTCATCATGCAGCGGCAGAGTTGCTGCGGGGGATGTTGTCCGTAGTCAGTGGTGGGGGAAAGTTGCGAGTTGCTGGTTCCTAGTTGCTAGTTGAGGACGGCTGCACTCTTCCGCACTCCTTTCCCCTCTCAACAATCTCCTGTCTGACTCCCCCCTGCTCCCCCTCTCCCTTGCCCCTCTGCGCAATTCCTCCGTGCAAACCTCCGCGTCTCCGTGTCTCCGTGGCTAACTTGATTGTGCCACGAGGGCCGCGGCCGCCAGGTAGCCGCTGCGGACGGCCCCTTCCATGGTGGCGGGCCAGCCCGAGGCGGTCCAATCGCCGGCCAGGGCCAGGTTCGCGATCGGTGTGGCTTGAGCCGGGCGTAGCTCGTCGACGTTCGGCACCGGTGAAAAGACCGCGTGCGGATCGGTGACGACGCGGCTGCGCACCAGTTGCGCTTCGCGAGCCGCGGGAAAGACTTGTCGCAGCTCCCCCAACACGCGGGTGATCAGTTCTTCCTTGCTGATTGTGTCGAGCGCGTACGAGGCGCTGATCACGATCTGATAGTAATGCTCGCCGGCGTTCGGTGTTTCGTTCGCGGTCGCCGCGCCGCTTCGTTGAAACAGCCACTGGCTCAACGTGCCGACCAACACCGCATGAGGCAACTCGGTAATCGGCCGATCGAACCAGAGGTGGACCCCCGTGATCGGCGCGCCGGTGAGTTGCCCTGCCCCGCGCACCGCCGGTTCCAAGGCCGGCGCCGCGGCCTGGTCGAACAGCTCGCGAAAGCGCCGCCAGGGGACTGCCACCACAACCGCGTCGAATGGAAGCCGCCGGCCGTCGGCCGTTTCGATCCCCGTCGCCCGACCGGCCTCGACGACCACTCGGGCAATCGGCGTTTCGGCGTGAAACACGACTCCTTTGGTCGCCAGGGCCTCGACCGCGCGCCGACCGAACAGTTCGCTCAACGGCTCGCGCGGCACCAGCACCTCGTAGCCGCGGCGAGTGGTCATGAAGCCTTCGACGAAGACCTGCCGGGCGTACTGCACGGCGCAGCGATCGAGCGAATCGCCCAGCGCGCTGTTGAGCACCACGGCCCAAAACGTCTCGATCGCGTGGGGCGTCTGCCCCATCTTGCGAAGCCAGTCGGCGATTGACATTTGCCAACGCTCGCGCGGCAATCGCAACAACTGGCCCATCGCGCGGAGAACGCCCCATCGCTCACGCAGGCTCAAGTATTTCAATCGCAGCAGCGCCGGCAACAGGTGCAGCGGCGCGGGCAGCCAGCGCGTGGCGCCGAGCGTGTACCGCCCGCCGTCGGGCGTAAGAAAGTAGAGCGTGTCATAACGATCGAACGCGCGATCGGTCCCCGTGCGGCGGCAGAAGTCGGCCAACTCGGTACAGCAACCCAGGCTGACGTGCTGACAATAGTCGACCGCCTCGCCCGTCGTCGCGTCGCGAAAGCTGGCGGCCCGGCCGCCGAACTGCCGCCGGGCTTCAAACACCTCGACGTGCCATGACTGTTCAACCAGGGCCGCTGCCGCCGCCAGACCGGCCAGCCCGCCGCCGACGATCGCCACGCGCGGCCTGCGCGCCACGCCGCTCATGAGCCCGAGCTTTCGGCACCGAGCAATTGCCGCATCGCCCCCGGCAGCGGCAACAGCCAACGGGCGGCGATCGTCCACTTGCGCCACGAGCTAAGGCTGACGCGCCGACTGAAAACGTCCCCGTCGCGACGGCGAATCTCGGCGAGCAGGCCGTGATAGATTTCGAGCATGGCACAAAACGCCCGGCGACCGTCCGTGCTGAGGTGCCCCGCGAGCGGCCGGCTCGCGCAGTAAAACTGTTCGGCCCGGGCGATCTCGAACTCCATCAGCCTGTCGAAACGCGGGTCGCAGACGCCACGGCAAAGATCGTCGAACGTATAGTCAAAGCGTCGCAAATCCTCGGCCGGCAGGTACAGCCGGCCCGCGGCGGCGTCCTCGGGCAAATCGCGCAGGATGTTCGTCAGTTGAAAGGCGATGCCGCAACTGCGGGCTGCTTCGAGGGCCGCGGTGCTGCGATCGAAGCCCCAAATATGAATGCAGGCTAGCCCGACGGCCGAGGCCACATGCTCGCAATAGCCGGCCAACTCGTCGAAGGTTTCGTATCGCCGCTCGTCGAGGTCCATCGCCACGCCGTCGATCACCGCGGTCAGACTCGACAGCGGAATGGCAAAGTGCTGCACCGTGTCGACGAGCGCGGGCAAGTAAGGATCGTCGGTCGCATGCCCCGCCAAGGCCGCGTCGACCACGTGCCGCCACTGGGTCAGGGCGTTGCGGCGGGCCTCGACTGTCGTTTCCCTCGCGCTGGCGAAGTCGGTGTTCTCGATGTCGCTGTCGCCGATGTCATCGGTCACGCGCATGAAGGCGTAGAGGGCGTGCATGGCCCGGCGCTTGGCGCGCGGCAACGTCAGGAACGAGTAATAGAAGTTCGTGGCCGTGCGGCGCGTGAGCTGCTGACAGGCGCGGAAGCTGGCTTCGAGTGGATCGTTCACCGCCGTGGCTCCGCCCCCGATGAATTGCGACCTGGCCCCACAGAACCGGGCCAAACGCGATGCGCCAGCCAGCTTAGCAACAGTCGTAGTTGCGCCGCGCGCGAAACCCGCGGCCGGTTGGTCCAAACATCGTAGTCGAGTCGGCGCACCTGGGCCAGGATGGCAAAGCCCCCCTGCGCGAACAGCCAGACGTCGGCTTGCAGCCACCGCGGCACACGCGCCACCAAGGGCAAGCCGGCCGTGAGATACTCGCTGGCTCGGTCGACCTCGAACCGCAAGGCCTGACGAAACTCGGGCGTGGCTCGATGCTCGGCAAGGGCCAACGCACAGCCGAACCGATCGATCGTCTCACGCGGCAGATAGACGCGCCCGCGATCGTAGTCGCGGGCCACGTCCTGCCAGAAGTTGGCCAACTGCAGCCCGGTGCAAATCTGGTCGGCCAGCGAGGCGTTCTCGGCGTTGAACGCGCGCCCCAGGTACAAGACCAGATGCCCCACCGGGTTGGCCGAGTTGCGACAATAGCCGAGCAGTTCGTCGAAGGTGTCGTAGCGCGGTTGCCGCTGGTCTTGGCGGAAGGCGACGAGCAAGGTCGCGAACGGTTCGACGGGAATCGCAAACTCGGCGATCGTCTCGGCCAACGCGACAAAGACCGGATGCCAGGCTTCGCCCCGATAGCAGGCGGCGAGTTGCTCCTCCCACCAGTCCAACAGGGCCAGGCTCTCGTCGGTCGAGCCGACCTCGTCGGCTAAATCGTCAGCCCAGCGGCAGTAGGCGTAGACGTTATAGAAATGCTGGCGCAGCGCGCGGGGGAGCAACCAACTGGCCACCGAGAAGTTTTCGTAGTGCGACTGGGCCAGTCGACGGCAATAGCCCTGGGCCTCGGCCAAACTGGCCGCGCGGCGCGCCGACCGCGGGCCAAAGGCATCGAGTTCGTGAGCAAAGTCAAGTGCCGTCATCGATTGCTGATTGGCGCGAGGGGTGGCGTGCTGGCGTCCTATTCAACCGGGGTGGCTGGGCGATATGATGATGATACCAAGTGCGGCTCAGGTGAATTTCGATGGCAATGAAAATTCTATTGGCCAGTCCCCGGGGCTTTTGCGCCGGCGTGAACATGGCGATTCAAACGCTGGAGCTCGCGGTCCAGCAATACGGGACACCGATCTACGTCTATCACGAGATCGTGCATAACCAATACGTGGTCGACCACTTCCGCCAAAAGGGCGTGGTGTTTGTCGACTCGCCCGACGAAGCGCCGCCCGATTCGGTGCTGCTGTTCTCGGCGCATGGCGTCTCGCCCGAGATTCGCCGTGTGTCGGCCGACCGGAACTTGCGTACCATTGACGCCACGTGTCCGCTGGTCACCAAGGTACACCTGGAAGCGATTCGTTACGCCCAGCAAGGTTACACGATCATTCTGATCGGCCACGAAGGGCACGATGAAGTGCTGGGCACGATGGGAGAAGCGCCCCACGCGATGGTTCTGGTCGAGACACCCGAGGACGTCGACAAGCTGCAACTGGCCGACACGTCGAAGCTGGCGTACCTGACCCAGACGACCCTGTCGGTCGACGACGCCAACCGGATCATCCGCCGATTGCGCGAGCGGTTCCCGCACATCGCCAATCCGCCCAAGGACGACATCTGTTACGCGACCCAGAACCGACAAGAAGCGGTGCAGATCCTTTCAGCCGAAGCACAAGTGGTGCTGGTGCTGGGGAGCAAGAACAGCTCGAACAGCCAGCGGCTCGCCGAACTGTCACGCGAGAAGGGCATCGCCGCCTACCTGATCGACGGGGCGACTGATATCGACCTGGCCTGGTTTCGCGGTGACGAGACGGTGCTGGTCACCGCCGGCGCGAGCGCGCCCGAACTGGTCGTCGAGGACGTGATCGAGTATCTCCGCAAGCGTTTCAACGCCACGGTCGAAGCCCGAATGGTGCGCGAAGAAGAAGTCCACTTCGCGCTGCCGAAGGAAGTGCGGCCGATCGCCCAGAACGGCGCGGCGCTGGCCTCGAGTTTGGTAACGCTGAAGGTATAGACTCTGAGACATAGTGCAGTCTTCTGGATACAACGATGGCAGGCCGAGCGATGAACATCCCTCCCTTCCAGGGAGGGACAGAGGGAGGGTAAAGACGTCGCGGGCCTAAAACGACCGCGTTCAGAGCTTGCCCAGGCCGAAGTTGGCTCGTGAACATGCCCGAGCTAGAATAGTCAGAGTAGGTAATTCCCGCTCCGCGCGAGCGGCGAGGATGAAATGACGACCGTATCGATTCAAGAGGCGCAGGCCAATTTGGCGCAATTGATCCACCAGCTTCCGCCTGGTGACGAATTAGTCATCACCGAGAACAATCAGCCGGTCGCTCGGCTGGTCGCCTCGGGCGCCCCGCCAACGAGGAACGATGCGGGGAACCGTGCTTCACATGGCGGCGGACTTTGACGCTCCGCTCGACGCGTTTGAGGACTACATGGAATGAGAGTCTTTGGTGGGAACGAATGTCTCAGGAACTAGGTTCATTTTACAGTTTCTGTCCACCTTTCTTCCCGTTGGTTGATAATGAGCATGCCACCCGCGCGGCCTGTTGTGTGTCCGCATTGCCGTAACGCTGTGGTTAATGACGGCACGCTTAGTGGCCAAGTCGTTTCGTGCCCAATTTGCGGTGGGCAGTTCCAAATGCCGATTGTGGCGATATCGAATTGGTCGCCCTTAGTTCAGCATCCGACGATCCAGCACACCCAACCAGAAATCGAGAGTTTCCAGTTCGAAGTAGAGGAGCGGGGTGGCGGAATTGAAGTTTATTGCGACGTTTGTCACGAACTGAACGAATTCCCTACTCGCATGGCAAATCGGTTCGGACTTTGCTTCAACTGCAATTCTCCGATGCTCGTGCCCGCAAGCAAAATTGCCGCGAAGGCGCGGAAAGGCAACAAAGAGCGATTGGCTGGTCTAAGCACCCTCTTGCTGTTTGCTTTCGTCATGCTTTTCGTAAAGCCCGTGATGGGAGCGGTCCTACTCGGTGTTTGGTCGATCCTAGCACTGATCCATTTTTGTCAAACGTAAGCAGATTCGATCGCGCAATTGCGGGATCAATAGGGAAATAGTCGGGTGGAGATCCGGTTCCTCCTCGATGGTTGGCTCAATACATGATCGTTGAGTTGGTCCATGTTAGACCAAAAGATTGTTGAACTTGCTCACCGGTTTAGGCAAGACCACCGGAACTTTTTTCACGAGCGCGAATTGCACGCCGTATTCTTTTCGCTCTGTCGTGAGCGTGACGTCAAAGTAGAGACCCAGGACGGAGTCCCAGTCCATCGGTTTCGGCACGAATACGATTCGTTCTGGCGATACCGACGGAGCAGGTCGGACAGCTACAATCAACGATATTCTGACGAAGGAACTACGGCATGTTTCGATTTTGCATTTCTGAACGACAATTTCGTTCGGAACCACTCACTCCTTACTGTTATCAATAAGGACGAGTTAAAGCGCATCGCAGTGCGTGAAGAAATTCAAAGTGGTGCCCCCCATCCCGTCGACGCAGCCGTCGAGTTAAAGATGGCGCACTTTCGGTCGCATGACGTGGTGACGCATGGCGCAATTAACCGTCTTGGTTACGGCATGGCTGTTGACGCAGTTAAGATTGCAGTCGAAGGCATCCAGTTGGGCTACGTTATTGGGTTCAGTCACGGCCCTGATCCGAGCGAAGAACACGCTACGGGAATCATCAAAAACTGTATTGAGGCGCATCAAGATCCAACGCGCGCGAATCCTCTGCCGGTAGGTAACTTGCGTGTCGTCCTTATCACGCCAAAATTGACTTTTCTGGGCGGTAGTTGGAGCGAACCTGCTGATTTTCCAAGTCCAATACGGCTAGTTGCATAGTCGTTGAAATTGCGTCGGTGGCACCGATGGCTTGGCCATCGGTGTTGCGCAGCAACAAGAAACTCGATGGGCACGCGTACCCGAGTGGCAAGTCGCCACTTGCAGAGCGCGGCGCTCGAGGTTTCTTGCGGCCTGCGGCCGCCCAGGTGCAAGCGCCTGGGCCACCCACGTGTCAAGTTCACCTCTGGGCGCAGTATCTTTCGGCCTACAGCGCGTTTACCCTCACCAGGTTCGCTGCGCTCCCGACCTCTCCCTGAGAGGGAGAGGTGTTGCGGCTTACGCCGCAAATGAGGCTTGAGGAGCTTCCGAAGAAACTCTTAGGCCGTTTGGCCGCGCTAGTCCTTCGTCCAGTCCGGCAGTTCTTCGTGGGTGCCTTGACGCAGGCGTGTCTCGATCAGCCGCGAGTTTGGCATGGCGATGTTGCCGGCCAGGCCCACTTTTTCCAGGAACCGGATCGTCAGGTACGTGAGGTCGAACTCCCACCAGCGATGGCCGTGCGCGGCGCTGCGCTGGTCGGCGTGATGGTTGTTGTGCCAACCTTCGCCGTTCGAGATCAGGGCCACGAACCAATTGTTCCGGCTGTTCTCATCAGTCGCGTAGTTGCGATAGCCCCAGATGTGGGACAGCGAGTTCACGCTCCACGTGATGTGCCAGACCAGCACGGTCCGGACGATGACGCCCCAGACCATGATGCTCATGCCAAATTGCACCGCGCCCCCCAGCGTGCCGGTCATGACGAGCCCGGCCAGAAAACCAGCGGCGTAGAACACGGCCATTTGAGCCAGGTTGACCCACACCCAGCCGAGCTTCTTTTCAAACCGGCGATAGAACGGGTCGCGCATGACGTCGCGCGCGTAACGGTCGTAATTCGCCCAGTTGTTGATCTGGCGATTCTCGACCAGCAGCCAACCGACGTGACCCCAGAAGAACTCGACCAGCGGGCTGTGCGGGTCGGGACGCTCGTCCGAGAACTGGTGGTGCATGCGATGGATCGCCACCCAACGGGCCGGCGTGTCTTGCAAGCAACAGACACCCAACACCGCGAAAAAGTGCTCGAGCCACAACGGGCAGGTGAACCCCCGATGGGTCAACAGCCGGTGGTAGCAGAGGTTGATCCCCAGCGTGCCGAACACATAGCAGCCCAGCCCGGCCAGCACCACGCCCGTCCAACTGAACAAGTACGGCATGAACGCCAGCAGCGCCACGACGTGATAGACGATCATGCTGATCAGGTACGGCCAGATGATCTTGGTCTTGTCGACGTCGGCCGGATAGTCAAGCCGCGTCATCGGGTCGAAGTTCGGCAACGCCTTGGCGGCCGGCGCGTCGGTCGAGCCGGGTCGAACCGGCATGTCACCAGGCGCCTGGCTGGGTTGAATATCGATACTCACTTGAGGCCTCGTGATTGCAATCCGTGAAGCCGCCCGAGCGGCATTTCAAACGATCGCGGCAAGCTGCCCCAGGGTGCCCCCTGGCCGGCGGAAGACTAGTCGTAGCTAGCCGAGCAAACACCGGCGAAACGATCGTTCTCTCTATCTTGTCACAATCACGCCGGGGCCACAACACGACATCCGAGTGGGGCAGTGGGCGCGCGAAGAGGCCCAAAACCAGGGCAATTACGCACAGCCACGCTACCGCGAGGGATGCCACCGCTGCTGTCAAGCAGCCCAATAACCATCGTGGGCACAATACCTTGAGCGCGTGCGCTCGCCCTGCCTCAATACGATTAACGGTTGGTTCTCGCGCGTGCCGCGCCGCTCAGTCCTCTGAATAGCCCTGCGCAGCTCGGGAAAAAATTGCTCCGCTTGCCGAAAAACAGGGGGCCGCGACATACTTGCGGCCGGCCTGACGAGGGTGTTTGCAGGCCGGTGATTCATTCTTTCCGATGCCAAGGAGCGGCACTCACGATGTCAGCGAGTGAGGTAACATCAGCAGCGCCCGAACGCCAACCATTGCGTGCGGCGCTGCCGGCCTTGTGGCTGGCTTGGTCCGTGCTGGGCGCGATGTTCGCGCTGGCGCTCGTGGTCGTGTTGCAGCGCACCGGTGGACACGTGATCTACGCGCTCGACGATGCGTACATTCACATGGCCATCGCCAAGAATGTCGCCCAGCATGGGACGTGGGGCATCTCGCCGCACGAGTTCGCGGCCGCATCTTCGTCGCCGTTGTGGACCAGCGCGCTGGCGGCGTTCTACAAGGTGTTCGGCGTCCAGGAAGTAACGCCGCTGGTGATGAATCTGGCGGCGGCGGCGCTAGCCGTGGCGGTGCTGTGGCGCGTGCTCGCGCTCAGTGGCGTGTCCCTGGGACAGACGCTCGTCGTGTTGATCGTAGCGATCTTCGTCACGCCGATTGTGCCGGTGGCGTTTACCGGAATGGAACACCTGCTGCACGCGGCCCTGTCGTTGGCGTTCTTGTTCGCGGCGTGTTCGGCGCTGACCGTAGCCATCGGCTCGGCCGAGTGGCGACGCGCAAGCCGTTGGGCGTTGGTCCTCGCGCCGCTGCTGGGGGCGACGCGCTATGAGAGCCTGTTTCTGATTGCCGCGGTCGCGGCGCTCGCACTCCTGAAACGGCGGTTCACATTCGCCGCCGCTGTGACGTTGCTCGGCGCCCTGCCGGTGACCGTGGCCGGCTGCGTCTACCGCGCCCAGGGCTGGTACTTCCTGCCGACGTCGGTACTCTTGAAGGGGAATCGACCGAGCCTGGCATCGCCCGGTGGGCTGCAAGCATTCTTCGATGTGGCCATCGGCCGCGTGAATGAGAACCCGCACGTGGTGGCGATGCTCGTCGCGGTGGCCGTATCGGCCGCGTTGTTGGGGCGGAAACTCTGGCGCGAGCCGGCGGGATTGATGGCCCTGGCCGTGCTGGTGACCGGCGGGTTGCATTGCCTGCTGGCCGCCTTCGGCTGGTTCTATCGCTACGAGGCGTACCTGGTGTACCTTGGCGTCGCGACGCTGGCCTTGCTCTGGCGCCGCCCGGCCGAAGGCAACCTGTCGGCTGAGCAATTGAGCACGCGACGATTGGTCCTGGCCCTGGTATTGATCGGCGTCGGGCTGGCGGCGCTGCCCCGCGCGGTGCGAGCCCACACCACGGTGGCGGCCGCCTGTGGCAACATCCATGAGCAGCAGTATCAGTTGGGGCTCCTGGTCCGACGACACTACAACCACGCGGCCGTGGCGGCCAATGACGTCGGCGCGATCAGCTTTCTGTCCGACGCCGACGTGCTCGATCTGTGGGGGCTGGGGAATCGAGAAGTCGCCCGCTTAAAGCTGGCCGGCCAGTACGATCGCGACCAGATCGCGCGGCTAGCCCGGGAGCGCGGCGTGACGATCGCGATGGTCTACGACCCTTGGTTCATCGAACGGGGCGGCTTGCCCGCAAGCTGGAAACGTGTCGGCCAGTGGACTATCAAGCACAACGTCGTCTGCGATCAGCCCACGGTCAGTTTTTATTGGTGCGGGGGGAAGAGGCGAGGGGCTAGGGATTAGGGGCTAGTGGGAAGAAGTTGCTAGTTGCTGGTTCCTAGTTGCTAGAGGGGACGGCGGCATAGCGGCAGCGTTTGAGCTTCGTTAGCCCCCCATTAAGCATTCCAAACCGCCATCACACGCTGCCCTACGCTTTCAGGCCAGCAGCGCGCAATTTGTTGCCACCTGAAACCGGCCCGGTTATGATGGCGGAAGTGTTCCGAAGCCTGGGCAGGCCATGATATTTCGCCGCACAATCATGTTGGTGCTCGCCTTGGCCGTCGCCTGGCCGACGGTCGCGCCGGCCCATGTTTCTCGACCGTGGGTCGATGAAGACGCGGCATGCCTGTTGAAGTCGGCCTCGTTGTTGGCCGCGGCCACGGTCCAATCGAACGGGGCGCCCCGCTCGGTCTATGACGCCCAGCGGTCGTCAACGCTGGCCTCCGAAATCGAGAAGGCCAACAAGCACCCGCCAGTTGCCGCCAGCGTCGGGCTGCCGACGCGCGAGCCCGCTCGGCTCGCCTCCGCACAATTCGCGCGCAACTTCGTGCCCACTTCGTTGCAAGCCGACCACGTTCGGCTGCAAATCTGAGCGCTGCCGCGCGCCCTGCTTGCTGGGGGCGCGCCTCGCGGGGGACGTTTCGTCCCGTTGGTCCCCTGGGGCGGCCAACACCTGGCGATCGGGCTTCTGATCGTCAGCGACCATGACGAAACGCTCCGCGGTCGATTCGCGGCGGCTCAAACACTTATTGGCAACGGACGACGGAGCGGGGCAATGAAGGTAATCTTGACAGGCATGGCCTCGCTGCTGGCGATGGGCATTATTCTGCGACCGGTGGTGACCGAGTATTCGATCTTGAACCCGCTGGGGCTCGCTACCTGGATGTGCGGCGTGGCGATCATGCTGTTCGTGGTGCTCCAGGCGCTGAAGACGCCGATCACGCCGGAATAGCGCCGCGGACGAATCAAATCAATTCGATTCGCGCTGCCGTCACTTTGATGACACTCGTCCCCCGGTCCCCGGCCGCCGTCACTGAAACATGGCGTTTTCACGAGGGAATTTGCTTTCGCTGACTCGGCTCGGCCGTTTGGCACGCCTTATGCGATATCTATCTTTCGGCATGACGAACAAGCCTGACAGGGCTGCTCGGCTTTGGCCAGTCGAATCAATCAGGGCTCCTTTGCAGGGAAACAGGGCTATGAAACGCTTCATTCTGGCAGTGGTGGCGGGTGCGGCTTTATGCTTGGGGACGACCGTGGCGAGCGCCGCTCCGACGACTCACCATCATCATCACTCGGGCAACTCCAACTATTACCGCAATAGCGGCTATGGGTACGGCTACGGCTACCCGAGCTACTACCGCAACTATGGCTACGGGTATGGCAATGGTGGCTACGGCTACGGTTACCCGACCGTCTATGGCGGCCTCGGCGGCCCGGCCTACGGCGGCTATGCGAACTTCTTGTTCTACTAAGCCCTCGCCAAGTCACGTCCAAGCCGGCGGCCGCCCCAACGGCGATCGAGCTGCCGGCTTGGTCAACGAGTCGTGCTGGGTTGAACGAAGAATCGCGAATCAGGCTTCGCGGCAGGAAGGCCCGAGCGACCGGGGCAGGCACGCGGCGCGGGGCGGTGCCGCTGGGCGCTCGCCGAGGCAGACTGCTCTTCGCGATTCTCGGACAGGAGGCTATCCTTCGTCGCAGGGTAGCCTTTTTTCTGCGCCAGTTCGTGGCCAGCAAGCCGCGGCGCAATCATCATCCCAGGACACTTCGCGCAAGATGATCGATCAAGCGGCAGCGCCCTGGTTCGTCTATCTGTTGCGCTGCGCGGATCGTTCGCTCTACACGGGTATCACCACCGACGTCGAACGGCGCTGCGCCCAGCACAATGCCGGCCGCGGCGCTCGCTACACGCGCAGTCGCACCCCGGTCAAGCTGGTCTACCAGGAAACGGCGGCGTCGCGCGGGTTGGCGTTGCGGCGCGAGTTGCAGATCAAAGCCCTGGATCGTCGAGCCAAGGAAGCCCTCATTCGTTCGGGCGCGGCGTCCGCTCCGTCAACGGCACAAACGTCCGGGCGTCCAGCACGTCGCCCGCCAGCGACTTCAACTCGACGCGCATCGCGTCGGGCTTGATGCTCAGCAGCACATAGCTGGCCACGCTGGCAAAGAACTTTGACTGGGGATCGGGGTATTTGGCCCCGACACCAAGGGCCGTGTTGTAATAGCTGAGACCGTCAACCTCGGCCCGCTCGGCGAAGTACCCGAAGCCCGAGATCACCAGGCTCCCCTGGCGGAACAAGCGATGCCAAGTCGCCCCGTGCTGGGCGCGCATGGTGGCGTTGCGTTCGTTTTGCAGCGTTACGACAAACCGCGGCCGCGCCCCTTCGAATTGTTCCTGGTACCAGCGGAATTGCTCCGACGCCGGGTCCAGCGGGTGGCAGGTCTGATAGGTCGTTCCCTGGTCGGAGATATGGTTCAGGTCGAGCGCCAAGAATCGCGCGCCAACCGTCGGCACGTCGAACCGCCAGCGCCATTCGGCGTCGGGCAAGGCAAAGAACTGACGAAAGGCCGTGGCCTCGACGTCGTAGACCGGTTCCGCGGGCGGCTGGTTGCCGCGAGGACGAATCTCGCGGTCATGATTCCCCAGCGCCGGCAGGAACGGCGTCGAACGAAACAACTCGGGATAGGCGTCGATCAATTCGCCGTACGGCGTGGTGCAATCCTTCACACCCACGCCACAGCGACCATGCAGGCTGCCGATATTGTCACCGGCGGTGAGCAGCAAATCGATGCGATCGGCCAGCAAGGCGTCGAGCTTCGGCTTCCCTTGCCAGTCGGCCACCACGGCCACGCGCAACTCGTCGGCCGCGTAACCGTGGAACGACGCCGTGGCCGAGCGCTCTTTGCCCGTTTGGACCTGGTAGCGATACTTGGCGCCGGCCGCGCCGAACGGAATCTCGACGTGGTGCAGTGTGGTTGATTCAGCCTGCCGCACGGTTTGCTCCGGCCCGTCGTCGACCGAGTAGCGGACCACCGAGTCGCCTGGCGCAGCCGATTCCCAATTGATCACCAGTCGGCTCGGGTCGTTGGTCTGGTGGCTGAGCCACAGCCGGGTGATTTCGGCGTGGACCGAGGGCGCAAACGAACTGAAACACACCAGGCCGCAAGCTAATAGCAACCGCCGGACAGTCATCGACATCATCATGGGCGAACTCGCTGGTAAGACGCCGAGGGGCGGCGTGTGAGGCGGAAAAGGAGAGCACGCCCGGCGGGGGTCGAACCCACAACCTGCCGCTTAGAAGGCGGCTGCTCTATCCGGTTGAGCTACGGGCGCGTGTGACGCCATTTTACGGCGCGGCAAGGCTTCGCGGCAGGCGGGAAAACTCGGGCCTCCCACCAGACAGCCGAACGGATACGTACCTTGTACGTCTCTCTTGGCCTGCGGCGAACGCCGGCGCGAAGTGTTGCTGGCGGCCTATCTTAGGCCGCCTAAAACGGGTTGCTGAGGATTGGCCATGCCGGGGACGCCGTCGGGGGCGACCCGCGGCGGCGTCCAGCGGAACCGGGCCACTAAATCAGAGAACACTTCTGGTGGGCAGGCGTAATTGGTCACGCCCAGCTTGAAAACTTCGTCGGCGTGCGACGGCCGCCGCGCCCGCAACATCGTCTCGCACAAGTTGTGCAGCGCCTGGTTCATATGCTTGCGTACAAACGGCGTGTTGGTGTTCAAGGCCGGCTGGTTGTTTCCCGGATTGAGCACCAACACGTTTTCACCCGGCACCAGTTGCGGCGAAAGCTGCTCCAAGGCGCCCCAAGCTTCTTTGGAGTCCGGTTTCAATATCAGCACTTCGAATAAATAGACGATCGCCGGCGAAGCCTGGTTTTGGCTGATCTTGACCATCGCCAGGTTGTAATAGCTGTCCGGCGAAGTCGGCTCAAGCGCTTGCATGTATTTGAGCGCCGTCGCGGCGTCCTCAAGTCGCGCGTCGCGCACGTGGCGGTCGTTCACCGCCGATAGCCGCATGTAGAGCACGCCCAGGTTCTGGTAAATGCGAAAATTGCCGACGTCGATGATCTTGTCGTCGGGCATGCCGCGCTTGGCGCGATCTTCGCGCGACTTCTCATTGACCGCCCTGTCCATTTCGCGAGCTCGCTCCAACGACGCCACGGCGCGCGTGTACTTGTCGTAAGCTTCGGGGGAAAACGTCTGCATTTTCGGATCGGTCATCCGCGCCAACTGGTCCCCTAGCAACAGGTAATAGCGAGCCACGTCCTGAAAAATGCCATTGGGCATGTGCCACAGCGGCAAGGGCTTGGACTCGAGGATGTTCGTTCCCTGCTCGGCCACCCAAGCGGACAGGTCATACGTCTCGGCGTTCATATCGGCCAGCCACTTGTCACGGAAAGCCGCCTCGTCCATGTTCTCGTCGCGCTTCTGGTCCGCCGCGGACACGATCTTTTCCAGCCGCTCGTCGAGCGCCTGGCGCACCGAGGCCGGGTGCAGCGAGTAGCCAGCCTTCAACGGCTCGACCAGTCGATGGATTCGCGCGGCGCGGAACTCGGGGTCGCGATCCTGCTCGGGCGTTAGATCCTGGCCGGTGATCGCGCCGGCCAGCCCCTTATAGACCTTGAAACTGTCCGGGCACGCCTTGACGGCGCTGGTCCATAGATTCAGTTCGTTCAGCCAGTCGATATTGCGCTCGTACGAGCGCACGCCAAAGCCGATGACCACCACGGCCAGCGTCGGCCCCAAAACCTTGGGCAACAGCGGCATCCACTCGGGCCGTTTGGCGGCTAGGCGTTCGATCCCCACCACGGCCAGCACGGCGCACACGCCCACCGCGCCGACCAGCGGCAAGTACATGAACCGTTCGCCCATGATACTGCCCACGCCGCGCAGCAAGTTCGACGTCGGGCCGAACGCGATCCAGAACAACCAACCAAAGAAGTACAACGGTCGATTGAACCACGCCGGCGCAGCCGGCGCAAAGAACAGCCACAGCGACGAGCCCACGATCACCAGCAACGTCAGCCAGGTGGCCAGATCCCCCGGGTCCGAGAGCGTCCAACCGAACAAGCGGATTTCATCGTAAGAATAGTCGCACGACAGAGTCGACGGCCAGCAGAACAACTTGGCGTACAGGCCAATCACCTTGATGGCCGTCATCCGCCCAGTCAGTCCGCCGACGAAATGCCGCATGGCCTCGGGAGTCTCGGGACTGACGAAGGCCCAGGCGGCGACGATCGGGTTGTCGGCGCCGATTTCGTCAAACACCGGCGAGTCTTTCAGGTGCTGAAAGCGCGCCTCGAGCACGACGGTCGCGGGCACCACCACGGCCAAGTAGCTCCAGACGCCGCTGACAATAAATCGACGCGCCAAGGCCGCCACCGGCGACTGTTTGGTGATCTTGCCATTGATCAGCAAGCACCCCAGCGGCAAGGCGATAATCATCGCCCCCGGCAGGACGACGTACTTCACCACATCAAACAAGCCGAACCTGACTCCGGCCCAGATCACGATCGACATGGTCAAGAGGAAGCACACCAGGACCGACAGCAGGAATCGCACCGGATAGCGATGCACCACGTCGCGGAATGTTTCGCGCGGCCTGATGTCATACGTCGCCAGGTCATAAAACCACATCGTCAGCCCCAACACGACGGCGCTTTCCTTGCTCAACTGCCCCACCCCAGCCAGGACCACCAGCATCACTCGCGTCAGGATCGCCAGCGGCCAACTGGCGGTGTAACTCAAACGATGCAAGTGTATGCCGGCCACGATCACGAGCGCTACCAACAAGTCGGCCCGGCCGACGATGTTGGTCACGCTTTCCGTGTTCAGCGGATGGACGGCAAAGATCGCCGCCGCCCCGATCGAGATCCACGGCTTGCGGATCATGGCCAGGATCAAGCCATAGGTCAGCAGCGTCACCACCCAATGGAGCGCCAGGTTCACCACGTGATACCCGGCGGGCGTCCGCCCGTTCCCCCACAGCGAATAGTTCACCAGGTACGAGAAGGTGGTCATTGGACGCCACAGGTTGCTTTCCCAGGTGGGCCACCAGTACCCCTTGCTGAAGACTAGGTCCACATTTTCTTCCGCAGGGGACTTAAGCCGCTTGTCGGCGCCGACGATCAGGAAGTTATCCAGCACCAGCCCGCAATCGAACGAGTTGGCGTACGTGCTGAACGAAAGCACACCCAACAGCAGCGCCACGACAAACATGCTGGGGCGCGACCAGGTGCCCAACAAAAACTCGCCCAAGCTGAACGGCGCGGCCGGCCCGACGGCGGTGGCCGGCGCCGGCGCGAAGGGGCTCTCGATCGGCCGCGTCGCGGCGACGGGCTTGCGAACCGGGGGGCGGGCCAAAGGTTTTTTCGGTGGCATGAAGACGTAATGGCTAAGGGACAAGAAACCGGCCCGACGCGCCGAACGCAACAGTCCAGTCTACCCCTTCACCGGCCCATTGCCAGAACTTGTGCATCCGCCGCCGAAGAGCCCGCCGACGAGGGCCGGCTGTAACGCTTCGCACGCATTTAACGCCCCGCCGATCCGCCGCGACGGCCACCACTGCGCTGGACAGTTGGGCGGCAGTTAAAACCCTGGGTAGCCCAGGTAGCTCTGCTACCTGGGCGGCCGAAGGCCGCAGGAAACCTTGAGCGCCGGCCTCTACTAGTGGCGACTTGCCACTCGGCTACGCGTGCCCATCGAGTTTCTTGTTGCTGCGCAACACCGATTGCTGGCGCAATCGGCGCCACCCAGGCGCCCTAGCCGACCTTGAGCACGATCTTGCCGCACAAAGTGCCGGCTTGCTGCAGGGTGTTGGCCTCTTGCAGTCGATGGGCCTCGGCCGCTTCGGACAGCTTGAACTGCCGGCCGATCCTAGCCCGCAGCTTCCCTTCGGCCATCCAGCGGTTGATGTCGACCGACGCGGTGCGCTGCTCGTCGGGCGTGGCGTTGAACATGGCAAAGCCATGCAGCGAGCAGTCCTTCACGTAGAACGGCCCCACGGGGAACGTCGGCTTGGCCTCGCGCCCGGCCATCAACACCATCCGCCCGCGCGGGGCCAGCATGGGAACGGAACGCTCGAAGTTCGGCTCGCGCGCCGTCTCCCAATAGACGTTCACGCCGGCCGGCGCGAACTGCTTGATCGCGGCCGCGATGTCGTCGGTCTTGTAGTTCACGGCCAGGTCGGCTCCCATCTGCCGACAGACGTCCAGTTTCTCGGGTGTGCTGGCCGTGGCGATCACGCGCGCACCGGCCGCCTTGGCCATTTGCACGACGTTGGAACCGACGCCGCCGCTGCCGCCGCTGACCAGCACGGTCTCGCCCGCGGTCAAATGAGCGCAGCGGAACAAGCCCAGGTGGGCTGTGATGCTTACCAAGGCCAGCGCCGCCGCCTGTTCGTCGGCGACGCCGTCGGGCGTGGGATACAGAAACGCTTCATCAATCGCCGCCAGTTCGGCGAAAGTTCCCTGGCGACCGAGCAGGCCCTGGTTGCTGCACCAGACGCGCGTCCCCGGCTTCAAACTCGACCCCTGCGGCGCTCGTTCGACCACGCCGGCCATGTCGCAACCAATGACGAACGGCAGCGGCAATTCCATTTTGACCATGCCGCTCCGCAAATACGTGTCGATCGGGTTGACGGCCACGGCCTTCACGCGGACCAGCGCCTGGCGCGCGGTCGGTTGTGGATCGGGCAGGTCACCGTACTCGATGTTCTCGGGCGGACCAGGTTGACGAATAAAAGCAGCTTTCATGGCGTAACGTCTCTTTTCTAATGAAAAGCGTTGACCTAATAATGATGCAAATTTGAACCGCAAAGACGCAAAGATCGCAAAGAGAAGAGATGTCCATGGAGTCGCGATTGATGACGGCCGACGCGCGGGCCTTTGGCCCGGCGGCTAAACCGCGAATCGTACTTCTCGTCTTCTCCCCCCCTGCTCCCCCTCTCCCCTGCCCCTCTGCGGTCTTCTTTGCGTCCTTTGCGTCTTTGCGGTTCTTAACCTTCCGGCTTCATAAGCTTGCCGACACTGGACCACGAACTAGCGGCAAACGGACAAAGATCAGCGTCCCTCGATTGGGCTGGCTGACCACCTGGGCTTCACCGCCGGCTAGCTTAGCGCGCCGGTTGATGCCTAACAATCCAAAGCGGTCCTTGGCCACCTTGTCGACTTCAAAGCCCACGCCCCAATCGCGCACGGCTAGATGGAGCGACTCGGTCAATTGGGTCAGCCGGATTTCGGCTCGGTCGCTGCGGCTGTGCTGCACGATGTTGGCCAGGGCCTGCTGGGCAATGCGGAAAATCGTCACTTCCAGCAGCGATTCCAACCGCTTGAACTGCACATTGGTCGACAGCGTCACGTCGATCGGGTGGGCCAACCGGTGCTCGGCCACCAGATAATCGAGCGCCGCCACGATCCCCTGCTCGTCCAGGATCGGCGGCCGCAGCCCGCTGAGCAGCCGCCGCCCCTCGTCCAGCGATTGCCGCAGCAGCGCCAACACCTTGTCGACGCGCGCCAGCTCGTCGGGCGAAAACCGCGCGAGCGTGCCGCGCAGCCCCTCCAACTCCCAGACGCCACCCGTCAAATCTTGCAGCAGCCCATCGTGCAATTCATAGGCCATCAGCTGCCTGTCGCTTTCGTGCGACTTGAGCACACTCTGCAGAAATTCTTGTTCTTGAATCTTTTCGGCTTCCTCGACTTTACGCGCCGTGATGTCGGCCACGGCCCCCGACATTCGCACCGGACGCCCCTGCTCGTCCCACAGTGCCTGTCCGCGCGACAAGAACCAGCGCATCTCGCCATCGCGGCGGAAGACCCGGTACTCAATGTCCTGGTATGGCACGCGGTCCCTCAGGTGACGATCTAGCGCCGCGTAGACGCCCGGCAAGTCCTCGGGATGGACTCGGCTGAAGAACGCCCCCAGGGTGTCGGGAAACTCGTGCGGCTCGTGCCCGAACATCTTCTTCAGATGCGGCGAGTAATAGATGGGGTTGTCCCAGTTCAGCGGGTCTTCGCTGTTCACCCGAGTATCCCACAGCCCCATCTTGGCGCCGTGGATCATCTGGTTGAAGCGTTCGACGTTTTCGTGCAGCGCCGCCTCGGTGGCTTGCCGGCGCGACGCCTCGTCGCGCAGCACTTCGTTGGCGCGATTCAGGTTTTCGGTTCGATGCGCGACGCGTTGCTCGAGCTCGTCGCGCATCTTGCGCAACTGAAACTCGGCTTCCTTCTGCTCGGTCACGTCAACATTGATATTCAAGATGCGGTGAATCGAACCGTCCGGCGCGGTGTCAAACACCGTCCCATAGGTGTGAATCCAGCGGTAGCTGCCGTCGGCATGGCGCATCCGCGACTCGAACAACACCGGTTCGGCCAACTTTAACTGGCCCGACTCGAAGGCCTGGACCGCGGCCATGTGCTGGCCTAGCACGCGGTCGCGATCGTCGGGATGGTACAGCCCGAGGGCGAACTCGAAGCCGCCTTCAACAAGCCGCTGGCGCGGATAGCCGAAGATTTTCTCGAAGGCGTCGCTGACAAACGTGTACTTGCCCGCCTTGGCCTCGAACATGATCACCGCGGCCGGCAAGGTGGCCGCGATCGTGTTCAGGAACTCGTTCCCGGCACGCAGTTCGGCCTCGGCGCGCGCGTGTTCGCCGTCGATCTGGCGCAGCCGGGCGACTTCCTGTTCGAGCGCGGCGATCTTGGCCCGCAGTTCAGAGACTTGCGCTGCTGAATCCGACACTCGCCACGTTCTCCTAATGTGCGGGTCGTCGACTGTATGAATACCAACGCGGGTCGCCGCTGCTGGCTCCGCCAACGAGCTAGCCGCGCCCCGCGGCGCACATGGTCATGCTAACGCCAATCGTCAAACGGCTGGCGCGACTTGGGCTACTGTTGCGGCGCGCGCTCGCCAATGGTCAGCGTGCCGCACATCCGCTTCATCCAGTCCTCGCAGCCTTTCATATCGGCTTGACGCTGGATCGATTCGGGAATCCGCATGATGGCCACAATCCGCCAACCTTGCCCTTCAAAGTAATTCACCCAGATGGTCCCGGGCAATTTGAAGCCGGAACTCTCGTGCAGTCCCATCTTCCGATAGAACGATTCGGCGTTGATCTTCAATGTCTGCCACTGGACCGAGTTCCCCTTGGCCGGCGCTTCGAGGACCGCTTCGTCGAACTTCTCGGCCTTCAACTCGGGGAAGGCCTTGTTCAACCGTGCCAACAACGCCTCGCGCAACGGCACGTTCGGGTCCAGGCTCAACTCCTTGGCCTTGGCCGCCCGCGCTGCCGCTTCGACCGCCGCCGGGTCGGGCGGAGCATTGGGGTCGGGCGGCACTGCGTTTGGATCGCTGGGCGCCGTATTCGGCAGCGTCGGCGCGGTCGGATTCACCGCCTGGGCGTTCGGGTCTTGCGCTGGCGGTGCGTTGGGATCGGGCTGCGGCGCGTTTGGGTCGGTCGAGCCGCCGATGTTCTTCGCCGCGATGTGCAAAAAGAACGGCACTTCGATACCGCGCCCGTCCTTGGCCGTCCCCTGACAGTACAACCGCACATCAGGCAGCCAGACGAAATCGGGCTGCACCGTCTCGTTCCGAATCGGCGGCGCGTTGGTGTCGGGGTCCGGCGTGGCCGGCGTGTTTTCCCAGGCCGAGTTGAACTTGGCCGGAATCCGGAACCAGATCGGCAGCGATCCGTCGGCCGCCATCAGCCGCCGGTACTGCGGGTACAGACCGCGGAACTTGTCGGCATGGTTAACTATCTCGACCTGCTGGTTCAGCCGGGCTTCGAACTCGGCCTGGCCACAACCGGCGACCACGAGCGCGACCAGACAACCGCCAACCAGCGCCAACCGCCCGCCCAGCGGCCCAGCCGCGCGACGCCGAAACCATCCCAGAAGCATAAGAAGACTCGATCGCAAAGGTGACGAGCTGACGAGTTGGGGGCTGTGGAACAGCCTAAAAAGTCGATTCTGAATCGCTAGGCCACCCAAGTCAAGCGCGCGGCGTTGCTCGCGATCGCAGTAATCGGGCTTTAGGGAATTAGCTCGCCGTAGTTCCGTCGCCGCAGTCCAACTCTGATAGCGTCGGACCAGTATCGGCGCGAATTGCGAGGAAAGAAGAGAAGACGTGAATCGCGTCAACGCGGGCTCGCGTGGCCTTCTCGCGTCCCCTGGAAGATCAATGGGAGTAGCCTATCGCAGCCGGTCGTAATTTAGCACAATTTGGCTAGCGATTAACAATCTCGCCACTTGGGTGGCATCGGACTCGCGAGGCTCGTAGACTCCGCCTATGAAAAACAACCCCTTGCCAAGACTGGATACCTCTTCCGAATGGCGAGATCGGCTTCTGCCTCATTGCCGACTGAAGGCAGGGGGCGTGTGGCGCGATCCCGCTGGAAAGCACGTCGTGGGCTGCTTGGATGCGACCGACTTGAAGTCCGTAAAGTCCCTGGTCGGCGATGTATCACCAACCCTGGCTATCCATGATCCGCCCTACAACCTGGTCGCGTTCGAGCGTCGCAGTATTGGGGAATACACCGAGTGGTCCAGGCGCTGGGTTCGGATTACCCACGATGTCCTCGCTCACGAGGGCTCCCTCTATGTCTGGTTGGGGGCGGATCAACGTGACGGATTCCAGCCGCTCGCTGATTTCATAGTGATGATGCGCGAAGAACCTTTTGCAGCCCGCAGTTTTATCACGATGAGGAATCAGCGCGGTTATGGTACGCAAAAGAACTGGATGGCGGTACGCCAGGAACTCCTGTACTACGTGAAAGGCTCGCCCGCTTTCAATGTCGAAGCGGAGTACACGGATATTCCGAAGATTCTGCGTGGATACTACAAGGAAGTAAATGGTTGCGTGACCGAAAACCTTGAACGGAGCAAATCCGACACGATTCGCGCGGGAAACGTATGGGTTGACATACAGCAAGTGTTTTATCGGATGGAAGAAAATGTTTCCGGCTGCTACGCACAAAAGCCACTGAAGTGCATCGAGCGGATCATCCGTGCTAGTTCCCAAAAGGGTGACGTGATCCTCGATTTTTTTGCGCACTCAGGTTCCACGCTACTCGCGGCGGAGATGCTTGATCGACGGTGCATCACGACGGACATCGACCCGATCTACTGTGAAATCAGCATACGCCGCCTAGAACGCTACCGGCAGACGGGCCGACTTGGTTGGCAGAATGGCCACCCATTTGAAAAAGAATTCCCTGACGCCATTGATGCTGATCAATCCGAACTGCTGGCCGCACCCAACAGGACCGCGCCGCTGCCAATGCTTTTCGAATAAAACATGGAAGCCCTGCACAACGAGATCGATGAGTTGTTGGCAAAGCTGCCCGCTGCGGAACAAATCCGCGAGCGACTGGATACCCTCGTCTCGGTCTACCCGTTTAATGAATACGAATTCGTCATTTCGCACCTGCTCGCCAAAAATGTCTTGTCGCTCGAACAGTATCTTGAGATGCGCGACAACTACATTGCCCGGAACATGTACCTGTATATCTTTGAAATCAGCGCACCGCGAACTTTCGGCGAGGCATGGGCGCAGGGACATTTGAAAGAGCTTGTCCCCGAACTCGCCAAGTCCACGAAGAAGTTGGATTCAAATTACTCAGGCCAATATGACTTTCTGCTTGACGGTAGAGTTCGGATCGAAGTAAAAGCATCCCGTGCAGTGGACGCTGGGGTAGATGCGCCTCTTTACGTGAAGGCGTTATCATCCGTTTCTACCAAGCCATTCTGGATGAACTTCCAGCAGATCAAACCAGCTTGCTGCGACGTAATTGTTTGGATTGCCGTTTGGCGCGACCAAATACGGTATTGGGTGCTTTCATCACACGAAGTCGAAACGCACCCCGACTATTCCAAAACTCAACATCGCGGCAATGTGGGCGAAGGGCAATTTCACGTGACAAACGAGAACATAGGCAAGCTCGAATTATTCCGAATTGCGTCAGACAAGCTGGCCGAGGCCATTCGCGCGGCATTCACAAGACAGAAGACGGCCAAGCATTCCGCCTGACAAAGCACAGCACTCGACCGGGCCAGCATTACAGCTTCTCGAAGGATCACGCTCATCGTAACCGAGCTTACGGAAACTGTCCTGCTGTCGTTGCTTCGCCACGGTCGAGTTCGGGCAGCGTTAGATCAGCCCGCGTGTAGATGTCATACGCCCCGTCTCGGTAGCAACGTCGCCAGGTTTCCACCTTGGCCAGTTCGCCGGCCAACGGGCACGCGCGCGGCACCAGGATCGCATCGCTCGGGTAGCGGGCCAGCGTCTCCTGCCAGCCCGGCTCGGCCTGGTACAACGCCTCGATCTGTTCCAACAGTCCGTGCTGGTACGCCACTTCGTAGCGTCCGTCCAGGCTGACCTTCACCGCCGGGTGGAGCTTCCACATCACGTACCCGCCGGGCACGAATGGGACCATCAGGTTCCCCGAAAACTTCACCTCGCCGAGGTAATCGACCGCGCCGGTTGGGTACATGGGTCGGCCGGTCAACTCTTCGGCCGGGGTGTTCGGCATTTTCATCTGCCACGGCGCGGCCGGCACGATTCGCATCAGGCACAGCACCGCGATGGCACTTGAAAAGGCCACGATCGCCGTCCGCCGCCGCTGCCAGAGATTGACGACCAGGTCGCCGAGGCGTGTTTGCTGCAACCAGGCCGGCACGAAACACAACCAGACGACAAAATACAATGACAGGTGCCGCGTGTGGCTCAGCGCCGCATAGGCCGTCGCGGCCCACACCAGCAGCCCTTGCATCCGCCGCAGGCCGAGTTGCGTCCAGGCGTAGGCCACCATCAGCACGCTCAACAGATAAACACTGAACGTGCCAGGATCGTTCTGCCACAACGGCCGCCACTCGATGATCATCGGCCGCGGCATCGATAGCGCGTGCAGCAAGTACGGCACGTAGTCCGCGCCATAAGGATTGACCAACACCAACGCCCCCAGGGCCGCGCCCAACAGCACCAGATGCCGGAACGGCTGCCGCCGCACCGCTTGCTCGACCGTGTAAAGCGCAAACAATCCCAGTCCGACGACAAAGCCGGCATGAACATTCAGCCAGACCAGTTGCACAGGCAGCCAGGCGATCATCCACCAGCGTCGTCCAGTTCGATCGAGTTCCAAGCACCAGAGCAACAGCCCCAGGCAGAACATCGTCAGCAACTGGGCGCGAATCGTCGTGAACCCGTAACAGCCCGCCAGCAAAATCGCCGGCGCCAGGGTGATGATCACCGCCTGCGACGCTCCGCGACGCCGCGCCACCAGAAAGCAGCAGGCCCCTACGCCGAGCGAAAGAGCGTATTTCAGCGCCATGATCCCCGGCGCACCCAACAACTGAGCCACGCCATAAAACAGGAACCCGGCCCCCCACTCGTGATGCACCACCGGGTAAACTGTGGGGGTGTACGAGAAGCGATCCTCCAATGGCAAGCGCCCGAGTTGAAGCGTCTCGCGCGCCAAAGCCATCTCGTGCCACAAGTCAGGATCGACGAACGTGAGCTGCCCCAGATTGACCAGGAACATCCCCACCAGGGCCGCCAGCGCCGCCGCGAGCGCCGCCCGGTCCAGTCGTGTCGGTTCTGTCGGATTTACTGTCGCCATGCGAAACAACTCCTCACTAGAACATAGGTCGCCCGGCGTGCGCTGCCGGCTTGGTGTGACGCCGCTTTTCCTGCTGTTGGTGGCGGTTCTCGTCAATGTGCCCGCCGCCTCGGTCCAGGCCGACCCGAACGACTGGTTTGGCATTCAAGTCGTCGACGCCGACACCGACCGGGGCGTGCCGCTGGTGGAACTCGAAACGGTCCACCACGTGCGCTTCGTCACCGACAGTGCTGGCTGGGTCGCCCTAAACGAGCCCGAGTTGATGAACCGGCCGACGTTCTTCCACGTCCGCAGTCACGGCTACGAGATGCCGGCCGATGGCTTTGGCGTTCGTGGCAAGCAATTTACGCCGCGCGCCGGTGAGCGCGCCACGCTCAAGCTGCGGCGTGTGAATATTGCCGAACGACTGTACCGGATCACCGGTGGCGGGATCTATCGCGACAGCGTGCTGCTCGGTATCAAGCCGCCGCTGGCCGAGCCGCTATTGAATGGACAGGTTCTCGGGCAAGACACCGTGATGACCGTGTTCTATCGGGACCGGTTCCGCTGGTTCTGGGGCGACACGTTGCGACCGGACTATCCACTAGGGCAATTTCGGACCAGCGGCGCGATTTCAAAGCTGCCCGAGCAGGGCGGGCTCGATCCGTCGGTTGGCGTCGACCTGCAATACTTCACCAACGACAACGGCTTCAGCCGGCCGATGTGCGGGCATCCCAGCAAAGACGGCGTGATCTGGATTGCAGGCTTATGTTCCGTGCGCGACAGCGCGCATGCGGAGCGGCTGTTGTGCTTCTATTCGCGGCGCAAGGATTTGGAACAGGAACTCGACCACGGCCTGATGCGCTATGACGACGATCAAGACAAGTTTGTCGTGCTGCGCGAGTTGACCGAGGCCGATGCCTGGCGGCATCCCGACGGCCAGACGTTGCGTTGGCGCGACGGCGAGGTCGACTATCTGGCGTTCGCTTCGCCCGTGCCGAATGTCCGCGTCCGCGCCACCTGGGAAGACGCAACGAACCCGGCCGCGTACGAAGCGTTTGGGCTGTGGGAAGCCGAAGCGGTGTCACCTCCGGCCAAGTTTCCCGACAAGCTCCCGCGCGACGCCGAGGGGCAATTGCGATGGCGTTGGGGGCACAACGTCGTGCCGATCGATCCGAAACAAGAACGCGACTTGATCGCCGCCAAGAAGATGACGACTGACGAAGCGCGGTTTCTGCCCCGCGACGCCGAGGGGCGCACGATCGTGATCCATGCCGCGTCGGTCCACTGGAACGCCTACTTGAAGCGCTGGCTGGTGATCGGCGAGCAATACGGCGGGACGTCGCTCTTGGGGGAGATTTGGCTGGTGACGGCCGATGCGCCGACCGGCCCGTGGCGCACGGCGGTCAAGATTTTGACCCACGACAAGTACACGTTTTACAACCCGGCGCATCATCCCGAGTTCGACGCCGACGGCGGCCGCGTGATCTACTTCGAGGGAACCTACACGAACAGCTTCTCAGGCAACCCCGACGCGACACCTCGGTACGATTACAACCAGATCATGTATCGAGTGGATTTAGCCGATCCGCGGTTGCAGCCAGTGGTGGGCCGCTAGCACTGTTTGTCAGTGGTCAGTTGTCCGTAGTCAGTTGCACTCTGATAGGTGCCCATCAGCAACTGACAACGGACTTCGCTGCAAGCAGCGGAACTTTGGCGAAACGGGCAATCATTAAGCACCTTTCTGTGCCAGCACGTCCAGCTTGCGCCGTTAGAACCGTTAAAGTTTGCGCAGCTTAACGGCCGATAAACCGCGAGCCGAACCGGACTCTGCGCCGGCGGCACTGACTCGATCAGCAGGTCGTTAGGCACGGAGACGGTGGTGAGCGGACCACTCCTTTCCCACTCAATCAGCAGCGCCCCTCGGGCAACCGGGCACGCGCCACATGCGCTCGCGCATCACAGCGAGGATGCTCCGTGCGGTTGGCCCCGGGCCTGGCCGCTGTTGATCGTGCTGGTGGCCGTGCTGACGATGGTTGGCTGCGCGCGAACGCGTTACCGCCTGCAGGCCGATCGAGACGTGACGGGCCTGGTGCAAGAAAAATCGAACGATCAGCGCTGGGCCATCCCAGCCGGCTTCAACTTGCAGATCGATCCGCGCAGCCGCTACTACGATCCGAACGATCCTGACCGGACGCCGATGCCGCCGGACGACCCGGCCGCGCACGTCTACATGCACAACGTGGCCGGTAAAAAAGGCTACAAGCTTTGGCACCGTTGGGGCGATCAGGCCCGGCTGGAGAATCCCGAGTGGTACGCGATGATCGGCCAGTACACGCCGGTCACGCCCGACGGCAAGATCAAGCTCGATCTCGAAGGGGCGGTGCAGTTGGGCTACATCCATTCGCCCGACTACCGCACGCAGCTCGAAACGCTGTACCTGTCGGCACTCGACGTCAGTACCGAACGATTCCGCTTCATGACCCAGTTTTACGGCGGCCTTGGCGCTTCGTACACGGCGGCCGGCGCGGTGGCCAGTAGCTCCGGCAACGACTCGACGCTGCTGACCGCGGGCACCGGGGCCGGCGCGCTGAGCGGGTTTGGCATTGCCGGCGTGAACACCGGTAACGACCCGACGCGACTCACCTTCCAGCGCAACTTTGCCACCGGTGGCCAGGCCGTCGTGACGTTCGCCAACTCGTTTGTTTGGCAGTTCACCGGCGGCGAGCAGAACACCACGTCGTCGCTGATCAACTTCAACATCATTCAACCGCTGTTGCGCGCCGGCGGCCGAGCCGTGGCGCTTGAACAGTTGACGATTGTCGAGCGGAACTTGCTGGGGAACCTCCGTTCGATCCAGCGCTACCGCCAAGGCTTTTTCACCAACGTGGCCGTCGGCTATTTCGTGGTCAACGGCCCACAACGTCAAGGTGGTTTCCAAGGCGGCACGGGCTTGACGGGCTTCTCGGGCCAAGGGGCCGGCGGCTTGGGCGGCGTCGGCGGCGCCACGAACTTTGGCCGCGCGGGCTTTGGCGCGGCCACGGCCGGTGGCGGCGGCGCGGCGGCCGGCGCTGGTTTCGCCGGCGGCGGCGTGGGGCAAGTCGGCGGCTTTATCGGCCTGCTGCAACAACGCCAGCAATTGCGCAATACCGAGGACAGTCTGAATCTGCAGTTGCGGACGCTCAAGCTGCTGGAAGCGAACCTGGCGGCCGGCGTGATCGACATCACCCAGGTCGACATCTTCCGCCAGAACATCGAGACCGAGCGGGCCAACCTGCTCAACGCGCAAATCAACTACCAGAACACGCTCGACACCTTCAAGCGGCAGATTCTCGGCCTGCCGCCCCATTTACCGGTCGAGATCGACGAGTCGATGATCGAGCAGTTCCTGTTCATCGACCGGGACACGCGCTCGCTGGAAAACGATCTGAGCGACTTCATCGAGCAGATCGGCACGGATGACGACAAGGATCCGACGGTCCAGCAATTGCTCGAGGGGTCCGATCGGCTCGCCGCCATGCGCGAACGCGTGGAGAAGTGCCTGGCCGAAGTCGATGACGATCTGCGCAAGCTCGACTTGGCGACGCCGGGCCGGCTGAAGCTGATGCAGCCCGAGGAAGCGCCGCGGCTCGAAGAAGAAAAGACCAAGCTCCGCGACGCATACAACACGCTAGTGGCCCGTTTCGAGGGCAGCGTCGGCACGATGAAGAACTATCGCGGCACCGTCAACGAGGACAACCGGGGCAAGTCAGCCGACACGCTGGTGGCCCTGGCCATGCAATTGCTCCGCGGCATTCAAGAATTGTCGCTGGTGCAAGTCCGCGCTCGACTCGAAAGCATTGTCGTCGATCCGATTTCGCTCGAATCGACCCAGGCGCTCGAAATCGCCCGGCAGAATCGCCTGGATTGGATGAACAACCGGCTCACGGTCGTCAACACCTGGCGCTTGATCACGTACAACGCCAACGCGCTGCGATCGAACTTTTCGGTGCAGTTCTCGGGCAACTACGGCACCATCCGCAACAACATGGTCTCGTTCGACCCGTCGAACGGCAGCTTGACGGCGAGCATTCGCCTGGACCCGCCGATCACGCGGTTGCTCGAACGCAACAACTATCGTCAGTCGCTGATCAGCTATCAGCAAGACCGCCGCACGCTGATTCAATTCGAAGACGGCGTGAACCAGACGCTGCGTCAGGACATTCGCTCGGTGAAACAGTTTCTGGTCAATCTCGAGATTCAACGCCGCGCCGTGGCAATTGCCGTCCGCCGCGTGGACAAGACGCTTGAAGACTTGAACCAACCACCGCCAGCGGTTCAGCCTGGTCAGCAGGATGCGCCCCAACTTGGGCCGACGGCCGCGCTGAACTTGCTGACCGCGATCTCCGACTTGCGCAACGCCCAGAATAACTTCATGGGCGTCTGGCTCAACTATTACTCGGAACGGATGGAGTTGGAGCAAGACCTGGGGATCATGCAGTTGGACGAGCGCGGCATCTGGATCGATCGCCCGTTCGACGAATTGATCGCCAGCCTGGTGCCCGTCGAAGTCGAACCTCTGCCGCCGCCGGTGCCCGATGAATGGCTGCGCGACGCGGGCATCGATCCGCACAAGCCCCCCGAGGCCCAGGCCGAGCCGTTGCCCATGCCCAAAACCAAGGGAGCGATGGAAGAACTGCCCAAAAAGCCGGTCCCGCCGCCGCCAGCGCCCAAGCTGACGCCGACGCAGGGCTCGTCGAACAGCGCGGATCGGCTGCACTTCAAGCACTGGTTCAAGATGTTCCGACCGGCCGAGCCTCGGCCGGCACGCGAGCAGGAGATCCTGCTGGTACAGGGAACCGAAGAGGCGGGCCAACATGGCGATGCCAACCCGAATGGCGCGAGCAAGTCTGGCGCGAATGCGATTTACGATTACAGTATGTCATCGGCCGTGCGATTGGCGCCATCGGCGCCGCGGCGATTGCCCGACTTGACCGACGAAACGGATAAGACGATCCGCCGCTTGAAGCCGATCGAGCCGCCAGCGACGGAATCGAAGCCGGCCGCTGATTCAAAGCCGAGCGCCGAGTCAAAGTCGGTCAGTCAGCAACCGGACGAATCGGCCACCGACGGCAAGAACGTGATCCGCTTGGCTCGGCGTCCAGCCGCGGCGAAATAGCGCGGCAGCTCTCTTATCAAGCCGCTCGGCTCTTGCATCGGCCCGGGCGACAAGTAGGCTGAGGCGTGCTCGCTCCCCTGCCCCTTCGCCCCAAAGGATGTTCGATGCGCACGCATTTCCTGCCTTGTTTCGTTGTCGCCTGTCTCAGTGTCGCCCTGGTTGGCACTATTGCCCAGGCTGCCGACGAACCAAACAAGCTCTCGGCGGCTGAACTAGCCGATGGTTGGATTCTGCTGTTCGACGGCGAGTCCGATTACGGTTGGACAGCGACCAGCAAGGCCAACTGGCGCGTCGCTGATGGCGCGATGTCAGTTTCCGAAGGGGAAGGCGGCTTTCTGACCACGACCAGCGATTTTGGCGACTACGTGCTGCGGGTCGACTTCCGCGCCGGGCTCGACACCAACAGCGGCGTGTTCCTGCGCACGCCGGCCGTGCCGACCGATCCGACGAAGGATTGCTACGAACTGAACATCGCCGACCCGCAGCTCAGCCCCTTCCCCACCGGCAGCTTTGTCCAGCGCCAGAAGGGCAGCGATTACCGAGCCAGCACTGATTGGCAATCGTTCCAGGTGACCGCCCAAGGCGGCCACTTCGTCGTGCAGCTCGACGGCCGCACGGTGCTCGACTACACCGACCCCGCGCCGTTGGGGCGGGGCCGCGTCGCGCTGCAGTTCCGCACCGGAGCGGTTTCGTTTCGCAATATCAAGCTCAAGCCGCTGGGGCTCAACAGTCTGTTCAACGGCAAGGATTTGACCGGCTGGAAGACGTTCCCGGACATGAAGAGCAAGTTCAGCGTCACCTCGGCCGGCGAACTGAACGTGAAGGATGGCCGCGGGCAACTGGAAAGCGCGCCGCGGTTCGCCGACTTTGTTTATCAGATGGAAGTTTTTTCGAACGGCAAACACCTGAACTCAGGCGTCTTCTTTCGCTGCATCCCCGGCGAGAACACGAACGGCTACGAGTGCCAGATTCAAAACGGCTTTAAGGACGGCGACCGGTCGCAACCGATTGATTGCGGCACCGGCGGGTTCTATCGACGGCAGAATGCGCGGCGCGTAATAGCGGACGACTTCACCTGGTTCCCCATGACGCTGATCGCCTCGGGAGATCACATGGCAACCTGGGTCAACGGCGTGCAGGTGAGCGACTGGACTGACACTCGCCCTGCCAACGCCAATCCGCGGCAAGGGCTGCGCGTCGAGGCGGGCACCTTGCAGTTGCAGGGGCACGACCCAACGACTGATCTGTCGTTCCGCAAACTGCAAGCGGCCGAACTGCCGACACGGTAATGGACGTCGACGCCATCAATCGCCTATTGGCCGCGCGCTTTGCAGGGTGCCCTGTGGGCACCTTATCTGCGGCAACGACGCGATGAATGGTTTCACCCTGCCGGTGGTGACGACCGAATCGCGATTCCTTTCTTTCCTTTCGCATTGCGATACTTTGCCGCCCACAAGGCACCCTACCGAGTGCCGCGTGAGCGCATCTGTCGTGAATCGCCGTCACGAATATCGGCTTTGTGAAAAATGTAACATGGCCCGGCTCTTAGATTTACGCGCCAAAAAGTTTTGACTCCGCTCAGCCCCGGGCATTATGCTGCGGTAGTTGCATTGTTGGCGGCGCATGAGGCCGTGGCCGGATCACATCTGGTGAGTTCGCATCGCCGCAATTCCGCGGTGCCCGGGTGAGTTCCGACACAACGCTCGGCAGGCACGCCGACACCTCGTTTCATTCCATCGTCACGCTGTTCTCGCGGAGCTAGAACATGACCTTGAACGACATCCTGCGCACCAAGGGTTCGACCGTTTACACCATCGCACCGACCGCCACGTTGGGTGAAGTGATTCACTCGTTGGTGATCCATCGTTGCGGCGCCCTGCTGGTGTGCGCCGATCCGGCGCGTTGCCGCGGCATGGTGGGCATCGTTTCCGAGCGCGATCTGCTCCGCGCGTGCGCCGAGAATGAAGGTTCGATCAATCGGCTGCTCGTCTCGGATTACATGTCGACCGATCTGGTGACCGGCACCCCTGAGAACTCGGTCGAATACATCATGGGCGTGATGACCGATCACCGAATTCGCCACCTGCCGGTCCTCGACGGGGACAATCTGGTGGGCATGATCTCGATCGGCGACCTGGTCAAGGCGCAACTCAACCAGACCGTGATCGAGAATCATTATCTCAAGACGTACATCCACGGCTAAGCGAGCGGGGTTTATTAGGCTGGCCGTGTCTACCCAGGCTGGCCGTGTCTACCCAGGCAGGCCGTGTCTCGCCCCGCTATCACGTCGCACCAACCGCCAAGCAAGGCCCGGGCAAGTCAATTGCCCGGGCCTTGTTGCTAGCAGGCCGCGCCTGCAAGCTCAGCCAGCGGCACTGCTCTTGTCCCGAGCGCCACCGGGGGGGTACGATTCGCCGGCGCTCGAGGGATAGAGCGCTCGGTTTCGCGCAAGGAATGCGCACTTCCGTCAGTTCTTTGAGCCGGGCGTTTTCAGCGCTGAGCCACGGACGTGTGGGCTATTGCCCGCTCGCCCAGGGTGTCTTGTCCACCGAACCGCACACTTGCAGCAGTCCACCACCGGGCGCACGATGCGCCCGCCGCCAGTGCAAAGGGAGTTGCCAACATGAGCGTCGCGATTGTCACCGGGGCCGCCGGCTTGATCGGCGCCGAATCGGTGCGCCGCTTTAGCGACGAAGGCTTCGAAGTCGTCGGCATCGACAACGATATGCGCCAGTACTTCTTTGGCGCCGAGGCCTCGACCGATTGGAGCCGCCGGCAACTCCAAAACCTGGTCCCCGGTTACCAGCACTACTCGGTCGACATCCGCGACCAGCCGGCCATTGACCAGATCTTTCGCCAATATGGCTCCGACATTCGCGTGGTGATTCACACCGCGGCGCAGCCTTCGCACGATTGGGCGGCGCGCGAGCCATTTACCGATTTCTCGGTCAATGCGCAAGGCACCTTGGTACTACTGGAAGCGACTCGCAACTTTGCGCCGGAATCGACGTTCATCTTCACTTCGACCAACAAGGTCTACGGCGACACGCCCAATCGGCTGCCGCTGGTCGAGACCGACTCGCGCTGGGAGATCGACGCGGCGCATCCGTTCTTCGAACGCGGCATCGACGAGTCGATGTCGATTGACCAGAGCAAACACTCGCTATTCGGCTCCTCGAAAGTGGCGGCCGACGTCCTGGTCCAAGAATACGGCCGCTACTTCGGCCTGAATACGGGCGTCTTCCGCGGCGGGTGCCTGACCGGCGGCGGGCACTCGGGAACCGAACTGCACGGCTTCCTTTCCTATCTGATGCGGTGCTGCGTCGAGGGGCGTCCCTACACGATCTATGGCTACCAGGGGAAGCAAGTCCGCGACAACATCCACGCTTATGATCTGGTGAACATGTTCTGGCATTTCAGCCAGGCCCCGCGCCCGGGCGAGGTCTACAACGCCGGCGGCAGCCGTCACAGTCACTGCTCGATGCGCGAAGCCATCGCCCTGTGCGAGAAAATCTCGGGCAACAGGCTCACGTGGCAATACCAAGAGCAGAATCGCAGCGGCGACCACATCTGGTACGTCAGCGATGTCAGCAAGTTCCGCGCCCACTTCCCCACGTGGTCCTACCGCTACGACCTGCGCGACATCCTGTCCGAGATTCATCGCAGTTGGTCGCTGCGTCACCCGCGCCGTGCCGCCGCTTAATCCCTTGTTGCCAAGCGAGAACCGCGCGTGAACTTCCAGCGAATCCTGATCACCGGCGGCGCAGGCTTTGTGGGCGCCAACCTGGCCGTGCTGTTCAAGCGGGCGTTCGCCGATACCCGGGTCGTGGCGGTCGACAATCTGAAGCGCCGCGGCAGCGAGCTGAACCTGCCCCGGCTGCGCGAACACGGCGTCGAGTTCCTGCACGGCGATATACGCTGTCCCGAGGATGTCGACGCCTGGCCTGAATTCGAGCTGCTGATCGACTGCTCGGCCGAACCGTCGGTCCAGGCCGGGCTCGTCGATTCGCCCGCACCACTGTTGCAGAACAATCTGGTCGGCACGATCAATTGCCTGGAAGCAGTCCGCCGGCGCAACGCCGCCCTGCTCTTCTTGAGCACCAGTCGGGTCTATCCGATCGAACCGCTCAACGCGCTCGATTGGCAAGAACAATCGACGCGCTTCGCTTGGACGGCGGCTGACACGGTACCGGGGTTTTCCACGGCTGGCGTGGCCGAAGAGTTCCCCCTGCCCGGCGCGCGCTCGCTGTACGGCGCGTCCAAGCTGGCCAGCGAACTGTTGATTCAAGAGTACGCCTACAGTCGCGGGCTGCCCGCGCTGATCAACCGCTGTGGCATCCTGACCGGCCCGTGGCAGATGGGCAAAGTCGATCAAGGGGTCGTCACCCTGTGGGTCGCACGGCACTTGTTTGGCCGCGGGCTGCGCTACACGGGCTTTGGCGGCCGCGGCAAGCAAGTCCGCGACATGCTCCATGTCGACGACTTGTTCCAGTTGCTGGTTCGCCAGATGGCCGAACCGGCGCGCTGGCGTGGCCAGGTTTACAACGTGGGAGGCGGCCCCGGGGTGTCGGCTTCGCTGTGCGAGTTGACCGACGTGTGCCAGCAAGTCCTCGGCCGGCGCGTCACGATCGATGCCCAGGCCGAGACCTCGTCGGTCGACCTGCGGATTTACCAGACCGATAACCGCAAAGTCACCCGCGATTTCAACTGGCGCCCCGAGCGCAACGTGGCCGCCATTGTCGGCGACATTGCCGGCTGGGTCACGCGCCACGAAGCCGAACTCCGCCCGATCATCGCCTAGGCCGGTAGCGAGAACCTTATGAAGCCGCTCGAGCTGTCGATCGTCATCCCGGCATACAATGAAGAACAGAATCTGCCACCGACCGTGGCCGACCTGCAACAGGCGCTGCGCGCCGAGCATGTCCCGTACGAGATGATCATCGTCAACGACAACAGCCGGGACGGCACCGCCGCGGTGATCGCCGAATTGATGCGCCAGGACTCACGCATTCGCACCGTCAATCGCACCGCGCCGGGTGGCTTTGGCCGGGCGATTCGCGCCGGTCTCGACGCCGTCACGGGCGACGTGGTGGTGATCTGCATGGCTGATTCCTCGGACCACCCGGTCGACGTGATCGCCTACTATCGCAAGATTTGCGAAGGCTACGACTGCGTGTTCGGCTCGCGGTTCGTCAAGGGGAGCAAGGTCGTCGAGTATCCGCGCGTGAAGCTGATCGTGAACCGGATCGTGAACAAGTGCATGCAGTGGATGTTCCGCTGCCCATTCAATGACCTGACCAACGCCTTCAAGGCCTATCGCACCCACGTGATCCGCGAGAGCGGGCCGTTCCGCAGTTGCCACTTCAACATCACCATCGAGCTGGCCCTGTCGGCGCTGGTGCGGCAATACAACATCGCCCAGATTCCCATCTCGTGGACCGGCCGCACTTGGGGGTCGTCGAATCTACGGCTGCGCGAAATGGGTCGTCGCTATCTGGCCACGTTGTTACGCGTGTACGCCGAAAAGCTGCTGATCTCGGACGATCTGCTGGCCGACCGGTTGGCGTTGCACGCGGGCCACGACGACCGGCTGACGCGTGTCGAGGCCCAGTGCCTGGCCCTGGCCGAACGGGTGGAACAGCTCGAACGGCCCGAGCGCGGCGCCGAATCGATCGCCGCGCGGCGTGCCGCTTAAGGATGTCGCGATGGCCAGTGTCACCCACGAGAATCCAACGATCAGGCAGGCCCTGCAACCGGCGCCTCGCGCCACGGCTTGGCTGGGGACCGCCACTGCGGGCGAGCCCACTCGACGTCAGGTGACACTTGCCGCGTTCGCCGTGGCCTTGCTGGTTTTTGCCAGCCGCTGCTGGTGCCTCGATATCTACTCGGTCAGTGTGCCATTCTGGGACCAGTGGGATGCCGAGGCGATGCAATTGTATGTCCCGGCGCTCGAAGGCCGGCTGACCGCTTCGGCGCTGTTCGCACCCCATAACGAGCATCGCATCACCAGCACGCGATTGCTCGATCTGGCTTTGCTCAAGCTCAACGGACGCTGGGAGCCGCGATTGCAGACGACCGTTGGGGCGTTCTTGTCAGCGCTGACCGCGTTGTTCATCACCTGGTGCTGTGGCCGTCTGGTTGACCGTCGCGTCTTCATGGCGCTGGCGATTGGAATCGCCATGCTGTTCGGCGTTCCCTATGGACACGAGAATCTGCTGTGTGGGTTTCAATGTCAGTTTTACTTTCTGGTCTTGTTCTCCCTAGTCGCCATCGCCGGCCTGACCCAGCGGCCGCCGTTGAGCGCCGGCTGGATTGTCGGCGCCTTGGCGGCCGTGGCGGCGATTCTCTCGCTGGGCTCGGGACTAATGGCGGCGGCGGCAGTCGTGGTGGTCGAAGGTTATTCCGTTTGGTCCGATCGCACGGCACGGCGCACGCACCTGCCAACCTTGGCCCTAGCCACGGGAATCGTGATCGCCGGCGCGCTCGGGCACACTTCGTTGCCGGCGCCTGTCGATGGTCCTTCGCTGGGCGTCAGCGATTTCATCTATATGTTCGGCCGGGCCTTGGCGTGGCCCTGCAAACGACCCTGGCTCGCGCCGCTGATGTACGCGCCGCTGGCCACGCTGTTGATGAGCCTGGTTCGTCGACCGCGGCGGCTGTCGCCGCTCGAGACATTTGCGCTTGGCCTCGGGGTGTGGACTGTCGCCCAGGCGGCGGGAATCGCTTGGGCCCGCGGGTCTGGCGGTCTGGCCAGTCGGTATCTCGATTTGCTGGTTGTCGGCCCGATCGCCAATTTGCTGGCGCTAGCGGCATTGACGCCACGGTTCCGGCTGTGGGCGCGTGTCGACCGTCGCTCGCCGCTGCAAGTATTGACGCTCGTGTGGACGCTGGCCGCGATTGCCGGAACACTGCACGCGACGCGCCATGTGCCCGAGCATCTTGACCGCATGTCAGCGCGACTCGAGGCGGGTCGTCAAGCTTGTGTCGCATTCTTCGCCGGCGATCAGTCCCACTTCCCGGCCGACGCGACCCTGCCCTATCCCGACGCCGCGCGGCTGGCCACCTTGCTCCGCCATCCCACGCTACGACCCATTCTGCCCACGGCACTCGATTCGTCGACTTTGACGCAATCTCCCGGCCCGCTGGCGACTGCGGCCGAGTGGACGCTTGGCCACGCCTGGCTGTTCGCTTTGGCCGGCGCGGTCATGCTGGCCAGTTCCTTTTATTCACCACGCCGAGCGCCAGCCACCCCATGAACGCGCATCCCCAGGCGTTGCACGAAGAATCGGTCGCTCTGTTCGGCCGTCGCCTACGGACGTATTACGTCGTTCCCTTCGCGACCCCCACGCTGACCGGCGACGCCACCAGCGCCGCCGCACCGGCCACTTCGTCGCGATAAGTCTCATCTGGCGCTAACCGCCGACTGATATCTCGCGCGCATCCATCCGCGCGGGTGCCATGCTCAAGCCCCCCCAGGCTTGAGCATGCCTTGTTCCCGCTTCACATGCTCAAGTCTGCTGACTTGAGCATGGCACCCGATGCCTTTGGGTGATCGTGATACCTAGTTCACTCAGAGCGCGCGGTGCGTTAAGCTGAGCGGCGCGGACTTCGTCCCTCTTCTCGCGCTCTCAACTCGGGTGCCGACCATGACCGCTCCTGCTCCGGCCGACAGCTTGCTGCCCCTGATCTCGGGCTATTGGCTTTCCCAGTCGGTCTATGCCGCCGCCAAGCTCGGCCTGGCCGACTTGCTGGCCGACAGGCCGCGCAACGTCGCGCAACTGGCCACCGCCACGAACACCAAGCCTGACTTTCTGTTCCGACTGCTGCGGGCGTTGGCCAGCGTGGGTGTCTTTGCCGAGTCGGAGTCGCAAGTCTTCCGCCTCACGCCGATGGCCGAACTGTTGCGCTCGGGCGTGCCTGGCTCGCAGCGCTCGCTGGCGATCATGATGGGCGAGGAACACTACGCGGTCTATGGCCAGCTTTACCACGTGCTGCACACGGGCGAGAACGCTTTCGAGCGCGTGTATCGCAAGCCGGTCTTCGACTTTCTCAGCGAGCATCCCGAGCAGGCCAGCATCTTTGACGACGCGATGACCGGCATTCATGGTCGCGAGACGGCCGCCGTGCTCGACGCCTACGACTTCAGCGGCATCTCCGTGCTGGCCGACATCGGCGGCGGCAACGGCTCGAAGCTGACGGCGATCTTGCAGCGCCACGAGCCCCTGCGCGGCATCTTGTTCGACCTGGCGCACGTGCTCGAACGCGCCAAACCGCGGGTCGAAGCCGCCGGCGTCGGCGGACGCTGCCAGTTGGTCGCGGGCAGCTTCTTCGAGGCGGTGCCAACTGGGGCCGACGCGTACCTGATGCGACACATCATCCACGACTGGGACGACGCCAAGTCGCTGACCATCCTGCGCAATTGCCACCGGGTGATGCAGCCGGGGCACAAGCTGCTGCTGGTCGAAGCGGTGATCCCGGCGGGGAACACGCCGTTTCACACCAAGCTGCTGGACCTGACGATGATGCTGATCCCCGGCGGCAAGGAACGAACCGAAGCGGAGTACCGGACGCTGTACGAGCAAGCCGGGTTCGAGCTGAACCGGATTGTTCGCACGGCCACGGAGATCAGCGTGATCGAGGGGATTCGAAGATAGTTTTGACCATCATCAACTGCGGAGAAGTTGTGCCGCCTTGCCAGCGCCCCGGTCGCGCGCGACGTCGCGCTGACCCTTCTCCCTCCGGGAGAAGGTGGCGGCGCTAGCCGACGGATGAGGGTCCACGTGGCCCGAGGCGATGCGTTCCAACGGGGCGACGTTGACCCTCATCCGGCCTTCGGCCACCTTCTCCCGGAGGGAGAAGGGTTTGCGCGCTGCCTGTGATGATGGAAACGTAACGGGCCTGGAAGGATCGATTCTCAACTGACGTAAAGCCAGATGCGCAACGACGGCGACTTGCTCGGCGCCCACGTCATACTGTCCACCGCCCGCCCGCGCAAAAAACTTGTCTGCCTAGTGGCTTCCGGCCGCGTCATCGGTTCTACTGCTGGCTGAGGGCAGCATCTTATCTGGTCACCGCCTCACCGACCGATCTCGCAGGGGGACAAGCCATGTTCTGTCTTGGCAATTCCGCAGGGGCGATCGTTCGCCACCGCTTCACGCGACTCGTTGGCATCGGCATGCTGGGCGCGCTGGCCTGGCTAGCGCCGACCGCCGCGCGGGCCGACGGTTCGCCGATCGAGAACAGCGCCGAAATGTTCTCGCGCTTCGACATCGATCGTGACGGGCAACTGACCGCGCAGGAAATCGGTCCCTATGACTGGACGCGCTACGACGTGAACGGCGACGGCATGGTCTCGCGCGAGGAGTTCCTCCGTGGCCGCCGCGCCGACAAGGAACAGGCGGCCACCGACCCCGACGGCGAGAAGGCGTTCGCGCTGTTGGATTGGAACCACGATGGCTGGCTGTCGGGTACGGAACTCGATGGCAAGTGGCACATCTATGACCGGAACAACGACGGTCGTGTGACCAAGGCCGAGTTCATCGCCGGCCGCGCCGCCGAGCAGCACGAGCCCGCCCCTAGGCCGATCGCGCCGTCGCAAACCGACACGCCCCAAACGCCGCGTCCGCGCCAGGTGCCGCGCAACGAGCCGACTCCCGCCGCCGAAGACCCGGCCGTCACCCCACCAGTGGTCGGTGCCAAGTCGCGCGCCGCGGCGGACGGCTGGCAAACGATCGACGCCACGGCCAAGGGCTTTACGTTCGACATGCCGGGCCAGCCGAACCTGGACGAAAATGGCTCGTACATGCTCGCCACCGACAGCAACAACACCGTCTACATGGTCACCATCCTGCAAGGGAAGGAGCAGCTCGAAGGAGACGCCGACGAGCGCCTGCGCTTGGTGATGGAAGCGGCCCAGAAGCTGACCAAGGGGCGGCCGGTCGGCGAAAAGCGGCTGAACGTCGGCGGCCACCCGGCGGCCTCGTTCACGTTTGTGACCGACCAGGACATTGAGTACCGATACCGGGTGATCATCGCCGGCGACCGCCTGTGCCAGATGGTCGTGATTCGCGGTGCCGAGTCGCAAACCTCGCCGGCCAGCGTGAACCGGTTCTTCGACTCGCTGACGATCCTGCAGGCCTCGCCCCAGCCCAACGCGCCGGTCATCGCGGCGCAGCCCTCTGGGCCGACGGTGCAGGGTGAAGTGCCGCCCGGCTGGACGGTCACGTCGATCGACGGCGCCAACATCTCGTTCGCCACCCCCGGCAAGCCCCAGGCCGACGCCAACGGCAATTACATTTTGCTGGTCGACAATGGGGCGACGGTTTACAAGGTCTCGGTCGCCCAGGCGCAGCAAGACCTGAGCAGTCTGGCGGCCAGCAAGCTCGAAGAGCTGCGCGACATGGAAGTCAAGCAAACCAAGGGGCGGTTGATCAACGACAAGGCCACCGAACTCCAAGGGTACAAAGGTCGCGACTTCTCGCTGGTCATCGAAGGGGAAAACGAGACCGACATTCGCATCCACGCGATCATTGCCGGCGGGCGGATCATCGAATTGATCTTCGCTCGCACGCCGAACTCGCAAACCGGCCCGGCGAACATCAAGAAGTTCTTCAACTCGCTGACCATCGGCGGCGGCGCAACGCCCGGCAGCCCCGTGCCATCGCCCGACGATCCCACGCCCAGCGACCCGACTCCGTCGCCGGGGCGCATTATCCTGACGCCGCCAGGAGGTGGCCGCTATGCGCCGGCAACACCCGTGGCTCCGCTGGCCCCTGCCCCGCCGGGCGCGCCTGGAACCCCGGCCAGCGGCGATGGCTCGCTGATCGGCATGTCGCTCGACGACGCCAAACAGACCGACCTGTTCACGTTCTTCAAGCTGCAAGAAGCCGGCAGCAGCGCCGGCCCGTTCGAGGGCACGAAGGTCATCAGCTTCAAACCGAGCGGCCCGCGGTTTCGTGACTATGTCACGCTGCGCATCGGCGTGAGCGGCGCGCAGCGCGTGACGGCCGTGGGGCTGTACCTGTCGCGATCGTTCATCGACGACGCAAACCTGGGACGATTTGCCCGCGACCTAGCCAAGAGCACGTTGCGGGCCGCCCTGACGGCCGACGATCAAAAGCTGATTACCGACAGCTTGAATGAAATCGAGTACGGCCACTTGGGGCCGGACACGCTCTTGGCCAACGGGGCCACGATTCCCAAGCTGCCCGATCCGCCGAGCATTCGCTACCTGGCCTTCCTGGGCAAGGTGGCCGGCGCTGGCAAGGACTTCAAGACGGTACACTTGCAACTGGAGAACAACGATCTCGACGGCGTGCCGACGCTGTTGATCAGCGTCGAGCCGTTGCCCCCACGAGGTTAGTGGAGAAGTGACAATCACTCCCCTCTCCCCGCCGTGGGAGAGGGGTCCGGGGCGAGGTGGCTTGTGATTCACACCTGGCGTTGGATTCGATCGTGATGAGCCGATTGGTCGGCGAGTTTTCATTCGTTCGCTCGATCCGCGCTGTAGCCGAAAAAGTTCGCCCGGCGGGGGCGACCTTAGGTATCCTGAGCGAGACCGGAACTCCACCAACTCGCGTCCCCCGGCAAGGTATCACGATGCGCGCCATTCGATTCGTCCGCTTGAGCGTCGCTCTTGCGCTGTCTCTTTCCCTGTTGCCTGCGCTCGGTTTGGCGGCCGAATCGCCGCGGGCGACGGAGAACGAGCCGATCGGTTGGGCCAGCGTCGACGGCGGCACCACCGGTGGTAAAGGGGGCGCAACGGTGTCGGTCGCCGACGAAGAGGCGCTCCGCCTGGCGGTTGCTGGCTATGGGCCGGCCACGGTGATTGTCCGCGGCAAGATCACGCTGTCCAAGAAAGTTCGCGTCGGTTCAAACAAAACGATCCTCGGCGACGCGGGGGCCGAGCTGACTGGCTTTGGCTTGCACCTGAACAAAGTCGAGAATGTCATCATCCGCAACTTGTCGATTCACGACTCGGCCGATGACGCCGTGAACGTCGAGGGGGGCACGCGGCACGTCTGGATCGATCACTGCGACTTCGCCAACTGCCACGACGGGCTGGTCGACATCAAGCATGGCAGCGATCTGGCGACCGTCTCGTGGTGCCGCTTTCACGATCACAACAAGACCTGCCTGCTGGGGCACAGCGACAAGGCTTCGGCCGCCGCCGAGGACCGGGGCAGGCTGCGGGTGACGTACCATCACAACTTTTTCGATGGGAGTCTGTCGCGGCATCCGCGCGCCCGCGTCGGCGAGCCGATCCACGTCTTCAACAACTTTTATCAGAACAATCAGTACGGCGTGGCGTCGACGGCCAATGCCGGCGTGCTGGTCGAAGGGAACTATTTCCTGCGCTGCAAGTTGCCGACGCTGACCAGCTATGGCGACTCGCCCGAGCCGGGGCGACTGGTCGAGCGGCAGAACGTGACGGTCGAAAGCGGCCCACTACAATCGGCCGGCGAAGTGCCGGCGGTCCCCTATCAGTACAAACTCGACGACGCCCAGCAGTTGCCAGAGCTGATCCCGGCCAACGCCGGCGTGGGGAAAGTCAGCGCCAGCGAGAGTCAGGGACGTTAGCCCCCCGTCGCGAAGCAGATACCACCGCTAAGCTGGGACGATACGTCCCGGGCTCTGAATCGTTGGTGACATTCACCTCCCGTGGCGTGTCTTTAATTCATTGCCGTGTTTGGACTTCCTGCCTAAGATGGAGTCTTGTCGCTGGCACTTTCGGACATCCTACCGAAAGGTTTCCGACTAATGGCAGCACGACGTGGATAGCTCGGCACCAAAACCAGGGCGGCAAAGCCGCCGGCTTGGTAACGCCAGCGGTCCACGATCAAGCGATTTGCTCGGGGCACAGGCAACTCGATGTCAGTCATGCACGATATCGAACAACACGGAGTCGAGCAGGCGCAGCAACAACTGATCGCCCTGTTGGACGAAGTCGCCCGGCTGGCCGAGCAGGAAATCGACGCCACCCGCTTCTTCACCCTGTTCACTGAACGGGCCGCCACGACCCTGGGGGCTTTGGCCGCCGGCGTCTGGCTGGCCGATGGGCGCGGCGCGGCAAGACTGGTTGCGCAGTTCGAGCGCCCCGGCGCCGACGTGGCCGCGCTATTCAGCACGGCCGAGAACGAGCGGCTGATTCAACAGCAACTCGCCGCGCCGCATCCACAAATGATCGGGCCCGGCGGCGGACTGCCGGGAACCACGCTCAAGAACAACACGCATCACCTGTTGATGCTGGTGCCGATTCGCGTTCAGGAGCGCGTGGCGGGCGTGCTCGAGATTTACCAGCGGTTCCATCCCGACGCGCAGACCCAGGCGGGTTATCTGGCCTGTGCCCGGCGGTTTTGCGAGTTTGCCGCGGTCTTCTTGCTGGCCGCGCGGGTTCGCGCGTTGGAAGCCAAGCTGGCTCTGTGGAACCAGTGGGCCGACTTGCATCAATCGATCCACGGCAGTCTACGCTCGCAGAAAGTCAGCGCCGCGATTGCCAACGAAGGACGGTTGCTGCTGGACTGCGACCGGGTTAGCGTCGCGATCCAGCGTCGCGGCAAGCTACGCATCGCCGCCGTCAGCGGCAAGCAGAGCATCGATCATCGCTCGCCGGTGATGGAGCACCTGACCGAGCTGGCCACCGCCGTCATTAGCCAGAAAGAAGCCTACTGGTACACCGGCTTTTCGGAACACACTCCGCCGCAAATCGAAGCGCCGCTGAACGAATACCTGGACGAGTCGCACGCCAAGATTGTCGGCGTATTGCCGCTGGCCTTGCCCGGCAAGCAAGAATCGGACGAAGAGCGATCGTTGATCGGTGCCCTGCTCGTCGAATGCCTGAGCAGCCGGCCGATCGAGCAACTGCAAGAAACGGCCCGCATGGCTCAAAGCGAGGCGGAACTCGCCCTGGCCAACGCGCTTCGGCACGAAGGGCTGTTCCTGTTCCCGTTGTGGAACAAGATCACGCAGAGCAAGCTCTTGGTCTCGGCCAAGAATTGGCCGCGCACCAAGCTCGTCGCCGCCTGTGTTGGGCTGGCGATCCTGGCGCTGACCGTCATCCCCTGGCGGTTCGAGATTCACGCCAACGGCACGCTGCAGCCCAAGCGCCGCCACGATGTCTTTGCCACCGCCGACGGGACGGTCGATCGCGTGCTGGTCAAACACGGCCAGCAGGTCGAGCAGGGACAACTCCTCGCCGCGCTGCGGAACACCGATCTGGAAGTGGCGATCACCGACCTCAATGGGCAGCAAGCCGCCACGTTGGCGCAACTGGCGGCCGTCGAGCGGACCCTGTCGTCCGAAGGCAAACGGCTCGAAAGCGAACAGCGGATGCGACTCTCGGGCCAGCGCAACGAGCTGCTCGAACAACTCGACAGCCAACGCTCGCAGCTCACGCTGCTGGAACAGAAGCGCGAGCAGTTGTCGATCGTCAGCCCGCTGGCCGGCAAGGTTGTCACCTGGGATGTGCATGAACTGCTCGACCAGCGCCCCGTCCATCGCGGCCAAATCCTTTTGACCGTGGCCGACACGACCGGCGATTGGGAGCTGGAACTGCAAGTGCCCGAGAACCGATTGGGACACCTGACGGAGGCTCAGCGCCGGCAAGGCGAAGCGCTGCCGGTGGTCTATCGATTGGCGACCGATCCAGGACACGATCACGCCGGGACCATCCAAGAGGTCGAGCTGGCCGCCGAGATTCATGGCGACGCGGGCAACACGGTGCAAGTCCGCGTGAAGATCGATCGCGCGGCGCTCGACAACTTGCGCCCCGGTGCCGATTGCCGCGCCAAGATTCGTTGCGGCGAGCACTCGCTGGGCTATGTGCTGTTGTACGACGCCTGGGTGTTTTTCGACTCGCGGGTGTTGTTCCGGTTTTAACCTGGGGCGCGCAGGCGCGCGACGGTTTGCATGACCAGCTTCAACGACAGCGTGATCGCCACCGCCTCGCGCCCGGTGCGGCTGCGCCGCTGTCCCGACCTGGTCGTGGCGCGCCAGCACTTCGAAGGGCGCGACTGCTGGGTGCTGAAAGATCCGATCGGCATGAACTACGTCCGGCTCGACGATCCCGAGTATGCCGTGCTCGAGCTGCTCGACGGCAAGACTTCGACGCGCGAAATCAAGGCGGCCTTCGACGCCCGCTTTGCCCCGGACGAAATCCGGCTGGAAGAGCTGGCCCAGATGTTCGCCCTGTTCCACCAGTCGGGGCTGGTCTATTCCGAAGCACCCGGCCAGGGTGAAGAACTCGGCCGCCGCCGCGCCGAGCACAACCGCAACCGGGGCCTGTCGTGGCTGATGAACCCCTTGTCCATGCGGTTCAAGGGGGTGAACCCGCGACGGTTCTTGGACGGACTCTATGCCTGGTTCGGCTGGTTGTATTCGCCACAGGCGCTGGGGCTGAGCCTGGCGTTGATTCTGGCGGCGCTGGTGCTGATCTTGGCCAAGTTCGATGACTTCCTCGCCCAGTTACCGACGTTTCATCAGTACTTCACGTTCGAGACGGCGATCCTGCTGTTCATCACCTTGGGGGCGGTCAAGGTGTTGCACGAGCTGGGGCACGGGCTCACCTGTCGGCATTTCGGGGGCGAGTGCACCGAGTTGGGCATGATGCTGTTGGTGTTTACGCCGTGCCTATATTGCAAAGTTTCCGACTCGTGGATGTTGCCCAACAAGTGGCATCGCGCGGCCATCGCCGCCGCCGGGATATACGTCGAGCTGGTCCTGTCGGCGATTGCCACGTTCATCTGGTGGTTCACGACCGATGGGCTGCTGCACCACATTGCCCTGAACGTGATGTTCGTCTGCTCGGTGACGACGATCTTTTTCAACGCCAACCCGTTGATGCGGTTCGACGGCTATTACATTCTGATCGACCTAATCGAAGTGCCCAACCTGGACCAGAAGGCAAATCAATACGTGCAACGCTCGTTGGCCTCGTTGCTATTGGGAATCGAGCCGCCACAGCAAGCGTACATGTCGATCCGGCGGCGCGTCCTCTATGTGGCGTTCGCCCTGGCGGCGTTCGGGTATCGAATGTTCGTCTATGTCACGGTGATCTGGTTCTTGTACCGGTTCTTCGAGCCTTACCACCTGACGATCATCGCCCAGTTGTTGGGCCTGGCCTCGTTGACGGGAATGGTCGGCTTTCCGCTCTATCGCCTGGCGCGCTACCTGCGGGTTCCCGGCCGCGGCGAAGAGATGGACCGCCGCCGAGCTCGTGCGACCTTCGTGGGATTGGGACTCGTGGCGCTGTTGTTGGCAGTCGTGCCGTTGCCGCATCGCGCCTGGGGGACGCTTGAACTCAAGCCGCTGGCCCCGCAGAACGTCTACGTCGAAGTCCCCGGCGAGCTGATCGAGATGAAAGTCGCCCCCGGCCAGCGTGTCGAGCCGGGGACGCTGCTGGCGCAACTGCGCAACCTGGACCTGGAATTCGAGATCGCCCGGCTGAAAGCTCGCCGCGGCTTATTACAGGCCCAACTCGACGGGCTGGTCCACCGTCGCTCGCAAGAGCGCGAAATCAGTCGGCAAATCCCCGAGCTCGAATCGACCTTGGCGGCCGTGACCGAGCAGTTGGAGCAAAAGCAGCAGCACTTCGAGCGACTGGCGCTGCGGGCCACGCGCGCCGGCACGGTGCTGCCGGCGCCGCTGCAAGCGCGCCGACCGTTGCCGCCGGGCGAGTTAGCCACTTGGTCAGGCAGTTTGTTCGAGCCTCGCAACCGCGACTGCTACCTGGAGCAAGGAACCCTGCTGTGCCAGGTGGGTGACACCGGCAGCTACGAAGCCCAGATTGTGCTCGATCAGGCGGATGTGTCGTACGTGATCGAAGGGCAACAGGTGGCGATTAAGCTCGACGAGTCACCGACGAAGACCCTCTGGGGGACGTTGACCGAGATTGCTCATTCCGATTTGAAGATCAGTCCGCGCACGTTGTCGAACAAGGTTGGCGGTGAGTTGGCGACTCGAACCGATGAAACCGGCGCCGAGCGCCCTCTTTCGGTCTCGTATCAGGCACGCGTGCCGATTCACGTCACCCCGGGCGAGCTGCGGACTGGCTTCCGCGGCCGGGCCAAGATTATTCTTCCCTGGGAGTCAGCCGCTCAACAAGGGTGGCGCTGGTTCTCCCAGACCTTCCACTTCCGGCTCTAAATGGAAGGCCGCTGTAATTGTAGAACAGCAGGAGCATTTGAACCGCAAAGACGCAAAGGACGCCAAGAAGGAATTGATGAATGCTGAGTGGTGAATGATGAAAAAGGGACTTCCTGGTTATCTCTTCACTTTGCGTCTTTGCGGTTCAATCGTTTTCAGAATGCTATTCAGGCAAATCGAGCAATGAGCATTCGCGAACTGGAACAGCGCGCGCTCGATGCCGGCGGATCGCTGGTCGCGGCCGTGGGGCGCGATCTGCACCGGGCGTACGATCGCTGTACGCAACTGTGGCGTGGCCAACCGCGCGACATCGTCGCCCAGATCGAAGCCTTGGAGCCGACGCTGGAAGGGGAAAGTGACGGCGAACTGCACCGCCGTAGTTTGGCGCTGCGCTATCGGGCCAAGACCGGCGAGCCGTTGTCGCAACTGACCGTCGAGGCCTATGCCCTGGTGCGCGAGGCGGCGCGGCGGACGATCGGCCTGCGCCATTTTCCCGAGCAAATCCTGGGGGCGTTGGCCCTCAGCCAGCGTTCGATCGTCGAAATGCAAACCGGCGAAGGGAAGACGCTGACGGCCACCATGCCATTGTACCTGCACGCGCTCGCCGGCAAGGGGGTGCATCTGGCCACGGCCAATGACTACCTGGCTCGCCGCGACGCCGAGCAGATGGGGCCGGTCTATCGGTTCCTGGGGCTGTCGGCCGGCGTGGTCGAGGGGACCGTCACCGCTCGCGATGTGCGCCAGCGCGCGTACGATGCGGACATCACCTACGGGACGCTCAAGGAGTTCGGTTTCGACGCGCTGCGCGATCGGCTTTGGCAGCGCCACCTGCGTGAAAACCGGCGACAAGGATTCTTTGCCTTCGACACGGAAGAGCGACGGATGGTCCGCCCGGTGCAGCGCGAGCGGCACTTCTTGCTGGTTGACGAGGCGGACAACTTGCTGATCGACGACGCCTGCACGCCGTTGATCATCTCGGCCTCGTCCGAGTTGGCCACGGTCGAAGCGGCTCAGTACAAGTTTTGCGCCGCGGCGGTCGGCCAGTTTGAAGTCGACAACGATTTTGAGATCGATCGTCACCGGCACCTGGTCGAACTGACCCCGCGCGGCCGCCAGCGGCTGCGGTCGTTGCCGCGTCCCGAGTTGCTGAACAGCCTGAGCTGGACGTCCCTGTACGACGACATGGAACGCGCGCTGACGGCCCAGCAGCTTTACCTGCGCGGGCGCGACTACGTGGTCCGCGATGACAAGGTCGAGATCGTCGACGCCTCGACCGGCCGCATTGCCGAAGGACGCAAATGGCGTCGCGCCTTGCACCAGGCGATCGAGGCCAAGGAACATGTTCCCATCACGGCGCCGACCGATCAGGCGGCCCGCATCACGCTGCAAGACCTGGCCCTCGGCTACACGCACCTGGCCGGCATGAGCGGCACCGTGATGACGTCAAGTGCCGAGTTCCGCCGCATTTTCAGCACGCGGGCAGTGGCCATTCCGACCCACTTGCCCTGCCTGAGACAGCGTTGCGAGGCGCAACTGCTAGGCACGGCCGAAGAGAAATGGAACGCCATCGTGGGCGAGGCCGCTGAACTTTCGCAATCGGGACGCGCGGTGTTGATTGGCACGCGCTCGATTGAAAAGTCGGAACATCTTTCCGAGCTGTTGACCTCGGCGGGCTTGCCGCACGTGGTGCTCAATGCCAAGCAGATCGCCCGCGAGGCGGAGATCGTGGCCCAGGCTGGCCAGCCGGGGCGGATTACCGTGGCCACGAACATGGCCGGCCGCGGCACCGATATTGTGCTGGCCGACGAGGTGCGCGAGCGCGGCGGGCTGCACGTGATCTGTTCCGAGCTGAACGACGCCGAGCGGATCGACCTGCAATTGATCGGCCGCTGTGCCCGGCAAGGAGACCCTGGCACCTATCGCCAGTACTTGTCGTTGGACGATGATGTCCTGGAGCGGGCGTTCGGCACGACGGTGGTCAAACAATTGAAAGCCGATTACAAGCCATCGCGAGCCAGGTCGCTGATCGGCCGCTGCCAGCGCGCCCAGCGAATGATCGAGCGGCGCAATCTGTTGATCCGCCGCCGGCTGTTGTGGCAAGAGCGTGAAACGTCGAAAGCTCGCCAACGAATGGGGTTTGACCCGCACCTGGACGTTTCAGAATGACGCCAGGCGTGTGAGTGCCTAGGGCGTGGCGGTTTTGCCCGCGGGCTTGCGGATTGCCCCGGGCAACACCTTGGGGGGCTTGTCGTTCCCCAGCGGACGTTCGATGACCGCTTGCAGCGCCACGCTGGTCCGCGTGTTGCCGCCGGTCCTCAAGTAGAACTGCCCACGGTTCACGCCGGCGTCGATCGTATCCTTGGCTTCCCACGCGGCGTTCGACGCGGTGAACCTCGCTTTGAGCACTGGCTGCCACTGGCCGGCGACATCACGCACCCAGCCGTTGCCAAATCGCGCGCCGCGGGCCTGCGCGGCACTGGCCCCATCGCGGCGGAAGTCTTCGACGAATGAATAAAGCCCCTTCAAGTGCTCGCCGCCGGTGGTAATGCGAAACGTCGCCAGATGCTTCCAGGCCTGGGCCTCGGGAACAAAAAAGTAGCCGGCGTACGCCGTTTTGTCCCCTTGGACCGTGGCTTCGATCAGGAACTTGTAAGGTACACCAACGCGCCAGCCGTAGGAAAAGAAGCTCTGCGCTCCGGTCCCTTCACCGCCGAATCGTTTGACCGTTACGTCGGGAGATTGCCCCAGAAGCTCCACGCGCTGTTCGTCGGGCACGGCGTTTGGGTTGTCGCCTTGATGCGGATCCCAGACCGAAAACAGCACTCGCCCTTCGCCGGGCTTCTGCTCCTGGATGCCGAAATAGCCGTGGTTAAAGCCGGCCGCCATGAAGTAGCTGCCCGGCACCGATTGCTCGACGGTGGCTTCGAGATAGAACAACGTGGCGTCAGGGGCCAGGTAGCCCAAGTGGACCGAACGAGCCGCCTTGGTCGGCTGGGTACCGGCCTGAGCCCAGACGCTCGCGGCCGATTGAATGACGAAGCCAGCTCCGCACAGCGCTGCGAGCAACACTCGACGAAACACAATACCGCCCCTCAGCAAACGAACCAGCCAGGCTATTTCGCCACGTAGACCATCCACGACACGCCGAAGCGGTCTTGAACCATGCCGAACCGCGCCGAGAAGAAGGTCTTGGCCAGCGGCATCCGCACCTCGCCGCCGTCATTGAGCCCGGCAAAGACCCGATCGGCGTCAGCGGCGCTGGGAACGATGATCGTCAGCGCGAATCCCTGGAACGACGGCTTTCCCTGGCAGTGACCGTCGGAGCATAACACCGTGTTGCCGGCGATGCTCAGTTCGGCGTGCATCACTTTGTTCTCGGCCCCCGGCGGCAGCCTGCCGGGCGGGTGCGGTTCAGGACTCTCGCTGAACCGCATCAGCATTTTCACTTCGGCGCCGAGCTTGGCCTTATAGAAGTCGATCGCCTCTTCACAACGGCCGTCAAAGAACAGATAGGGTTGCAGCGGCATGCGCGGACCTTTTTGACTGGGATTGCCCCGTACGAGTTTTCCCTTTCCTAACCCAAGCCAAGTTGCCGCGTCAAGCAAACTTTAGAAAGGCCGCGCCGCGAATGGCGCTCTAAGTGGCCTTCAACCGCCCGACGCTCGATTGAAAGTATCGACGACGGCGCGATTCGGTCGCTGGCGTGGCCGCCGCGGAACGCTGGCTTTGCAGATCATCAAGATTGGCCAGGCAATAGCGACAGCCGGTCACCTCCAAGTGCAGCCGCAAGAACTCCGCCTCGGCCGTCGGCAACACGCCCAGCAGGTAGCTTCCCAGTTGCGACCGCGTCGCGCAACTTATCCGCCCGCGCCGCCAGATCGCGGCCAGCGAATGAAGCCCGGCGTCGCGCTCGCGCAACAATCGCGCCAGCCGCGCGCGCAACGCCTCGTCACCGCGCAGCGCTTGTTCCAGCCGCGCCATCTCGCCAGCCGGCAATTGTTCGTCGAGATACGCCAGCAGATCGGCGTCGTTCATCGCGGCTTCCCCGGCTCGTCGGGAAACAACTCCTCGGGCAATCCTTGCCGGCGCAGCGAAGAACGCAAACGGGCCACGAACTCGAACCGCTGGTTGGCGACTTGCTGTTCGGAAAGACCCGTGTGCCGTGCGGCCTCGGGATTGGATTGACCACGCAGAAAGAGCAGTTCGGCCACGGCCACGCGCTGCCACTGGCCGCCGGCCCGCCAGCCTTCGAGCACTTCGGCCAGCGCGGCCGAGAGCGCCTGCTCCTCGCGGTGGCGCTGTTCACCACCGCGGGCCAGGCTGCTGGCCGGGCGCGCCGAGCCGGGCAGCTTGTCAAAGCCGGCCGAGCTGCCACCTGGCAACCCCACGGCCGGTCGCCGCCCATTGCGCCGCAGATGGTCGGTCAACTTGTGAGCCGCGATCGAGAACAAATAGTTCTCCAACGACTGGGCCACGTCGTAGTTCGGCAGGCTGTTGAGAAAGCCGAGGAACGACTCTTGCACGACGTCTTCGCTGGCCGTCTTGTCATTGAGCCGGGTCGCGACGAACGCCAGCAACCGTCCTTCGTACAAGTTGATCAGGTCGGCCCAGGCGTCGGCCTGGCCGGCGCGGATTCGTTCGACCAGGAGTGCGTCACTGGCGCGTGGCATCAAAGGCCCACATTCGCTTAGGTGGCCGGCACGAAACGGCGCAGCCCAAGATGGACCACGCCGATAACGAACAACACCCCAGCCACACCCGAGCCAAGATACACCATTCGTTGCCGTTGGTGATATTGCTGGACGATCGCGTCGAGCGCGGCACGCACCGCCGGATCAAAATCGACCAGCAAATGGACCTGCACCATGTTGCCGACCGAGGTTTTCACCGGTTCGATCCATTGATCCCGCTTTACCTTGTGCCGCAGATAGTCGGAGCTCAGCTGCACCTGGGCCAGGTCCGTCGAACCGTGCGTCGCGCGAAGAAACTCGGTCACGCTTCCGGCCAGCGCTTCGTCCAAGTGCTCGTCGCACTCGGCGACCGTCAGGTAAGGCCCGACGACGAGCACCTTGCGGTTTGGCCCGTCCTCGGTCGGGTGGTCGACCCAGTCGGGTTTTGGCTTGGCCGTCGTCGTGGGACCGCCAGCGGCCTGAGCTCGCGTGGGCGAGGGCTTCGCGGCGGGTGATGGCTTGGCGGCGGGCTTCGTCTCGGGCGACTTCGCGTCGGCCTCCTGCGAGTCCGACGGCTTCGTGGCTTCGGTCGACGACGGCGCCGGCTCGGCTTCGATCGAGCTATCTAAAACAATCAGGTCGTGGCGTGTTGGATCGTTCGCGTCGTCGCGCAATACTTCGAACGCTGGCATCCCACCGAAGTCGGCGCTTGCGCGAATGTAAAATATGCCCACCTTCGCGGCCAACACTACGGCCGACAACACAAGCATGCCCCCACCCAGCCAGGCCAGCGCGCTCCCTCTTGGCCAGCGGATGCCCGAGACCCCCGCCGCGATCGCGGCCAGGGTCAACACAACAATCATCAACAATGAAAGTCCCCCCCACGTGATCTGAGGAGCAGCTTCGACGGGAACCGTGTTCATCTCAATCTCCTCGGCGCGAGCGTTCGCCAAGCGGTATCTGCCACGGGGCCGCGATCTGCACGGCCAGCGAAACCGCGCCGGCGACAAGCAAGCCCCAGGGTTGTGGGAAGTTGCACACCAGGTTCAAGGCCCAGGCCGCGAACACCGCGCCAGCGAGCGCCATCAGGCTGACGCGCGAGCGCCGCAGCGGCGTGACCTGCTGCCACCAGCGAACCGCGGCCGCCAGGAACCCAAAGTAAGCCAGATAGCAAAGCAGTTCTGGCTGGCCATTGGCCAGGTAAAACTGCGAGTGGTCGAACAACGCGAACGACCTGAGCTTGTCATACTTGAAGGGCAATTCGACCGACAGATACTGAGCCAAGCCCCACGCGACGAGCCCCCACAACAGCCCGGTCGACATCAGCACCAACCGACGCAACAACGGCTCGCCATGCGTCCCTTCCCACGGCTTGGCCACGGCCAATACCAGCCACGCGCCCGACAGACTCGTCAACAACAGCCAGACCAACTGCTCGATGCGCGGCATCGCGCCGAGCACGACGATCAGGTTCGGCGTGGTGATCAACACGACCAAGGCCGATACCAGCCAAGCGCCGGTCAGCTCGCGCGCTTTCAGCCCGCGGCTTTTCACCGTCAGCGCTTCGACGGCCCGGCGGCCCCAACGATGGCCATACGCGGTGGTCGGCAGCGGCGGTGGCACGTCGCGCGACGCGGCCGCAGGCTGGGGAGTTGGCCTTGGGGCCGGCGTCACCGGCGGTCGCGGCGCAGCATTCGGCGGCGGCATACCGGCGGCGGCACGTCGCGGCGAGTGGGTCTTTACATACTTCACCACCGCAAACCCCACGGCCAGCATGATCAAGACTTCCATCAAAGAACCTCCCGCCGCGATCAAGCCCAGGCTGCTCGACGCCAGCGGCAGTGTAATTCGCGCGACCAGGATCAACGCGATGACTCCCGCAACTCGCGTCGGCACGCTGGCCCGGTGCCACCAGCGCCGCACGTTCTCGAACGACTCGTTCACCGACGCCACCCAATCATTCTGTGTACTGTCAGTTGGATCGCTGTCACTTGCAGATGTCGCCTTCGCCGCAGCCGCTGGCATGACCGCCGGTGTTCCATCCGCAGCCGGTAACATGGCCAATAGCTCAGGCACCGACTGAGGACGCACGGCCGGATCCTTGGCCAGGCACGCCTGTACCACGCGCCGATAGTTCGGCGCTAGCCGCGACAGGTCGGGCTCGGCGGTCATGTGCTTCATCAGCACCTCGCCGACGCTTTCTCCCTCGAACGGCACGTGGCCGGTCAACAGTTCGTACAGCATGATCCCCAGCGCGTAGATATCGATCGATTTGCCGTACCGCCCGTTGGCGATCTCGGGGGCCATGTAATGGACCGTGCCGACGCTTTCGGTCTGGCCGCTGCGGCGACTGACCGAGATGAACTTCGACAGCCCGTAATCGCCCAACTTGATCAGCCGATGCCCCTGGGCGTCGGACGACGTCAGGTCGCGAAAGATGTTCGCCGGTTTCAGGTCGCGATGGACCAGGCCTTGATCGTGCAGGTGCGCCACAGCCGCCGCCACGCCCCGAAACCAGTCGAGCGCCTCGTCGGTTGGCAACCCCTGCGGGTGCGCGGCCAGCGTCTCTTCCAGGCTGGGCCCGGCCACGTACTCCATGATGACCCAGGTCTGACCTTGCTCGTCTTCTTTCAGATCGAACAACGAGATCAGATTGGGATGCTTCAGGTTCAAGCACTGCCGCACGCCGCGCTGCTCGATGTCGAGGTTGCGGCGAATCAGCTTGAGCGCAACCTCTTTGCCCGCGTCGCTGACCGCGTAGTACACCTCGCCAAAGCCACCGTGTCCGACGCCGCGCTTGATCGTGTAGCCAGCCAACGGCTTGGCGCCGCTGGCATAGGCAAAGCGATTGGCCCCCGGCGGCTTGGCCGGCGCGTCGGGCAGCGCTGATGTTTCGGCCATGTTGCTCATCGCTCGTATGCTCCCCCACGGCGGACCTTTCCGCCGCACGACCCCTGTGCCGACCTAAGCTGCCTCGAACGCAAACGAGAACCCTGGACCGCTGACCCGTGACGTCGCGCCAAGTGCCGCGCGATCGCGGCAGGCCTGGCCGTCAACCGTGAACTCGCCCGGCGCGTGACACATCAGTTGTTCGCCCTGTCGATACAGCACCACCTCGCGCGGCCATCCGGGACAGACCACGTGCGCGCTAGCCGTCGGCCCCAGCACCAGCGTGTCGGCCCACAGCAGCACCGCATCGCTGCGCGGTTGCGTGCCGTGGCCGCTCTGAAACTCAAGCCGGGCCGAATGGCTCAGCGGGTGGGGACGGCGGAAGCGCAGGCGCACTTGCCCGCTCAGCTCGATCGTCTGGCCATCGGCCAGGATCGACTCCCCTGCTCCATCGCGTTCCATCACCCGAGCCGCGCGAATCGGCCGCAGCAAGTAACCGTCGCCGTCGCGGACCAGCGTGGCGTGGCGACGCGACAGATCGCCGAGCAACGGAATGTCGACCGGCGCGCCGGCCACCGGCTGGCCGATCGACAACTCGTCACCCAAGCAGACCAGGTAGCCTCCCACGCCATCAATCCACAACCAGCAGCGGAGCCGCGTCGGCGTCGTACCACTGGCGGCGTTCATCAGTCGCGCGTCGCGAGACGTGTTCCAGGCGAACCAACGGTTGAAATCGTGCAATAACGACATCGTATCACGATTAGCTGACAATTGCCCGTCGCTTCAGGTTCCGGGAGTTAGTCAGTTTGATGAAGCAGGGTGGCGGGGTCAGAACGAAGTGATGGCCCCGAACCGTAACCACGGGGCCATCGCTGCGCTCTGACCCCGCCACCCAACGTCCTAGATTCAAACTGACCCACTACCCAGGTTCATAACAGACACGTTCTCGCGGCAGCGCAACTCCCGATTACTCCTCGGCTTTGGCTGCCGGTTCGCTGGCGGCGACTTGCGTGCTGCCGGCGGCAAAATACTCGGTCACTTCGTCGACGATGTTCTCGTGCGAGACCGAGTCGACCGGAATCTGGTCCTGAAACTTGGTCTCGGCCCCCAACAGCCGCTCGGTCACATCCAATCGAGTGCGCAAATCAGCAACCAGTTCCTTGGCGCGGCTCAGTTGGCTGTCGTCAAAGTGATAGGTGCTGGCCGCTTGCGACGCTTCGACCATTTTAAGGCGCGCTTCGAGGTGCTCGCAATCGACTTCCAATTGCCGCTTGACCGCCAGCGTGTTCTCCAGCTTCTGCCGCGCGGCTTCCAGGCTGCGCGCCCGGGCTTCGTGCATTTGGCGCAAGCTGCCCAGCGTGGCTTCGTTGGTCTTGTACCGCTCGAACCGGTTGGCCAGGTCGCACTTCACCTGCTCGGCCGTGTAGCGGCGGCTGGCATATTGAAACGTCGCCTTACCGGTCGACAAGTCGGCCTTCAGCTTCATCAGCTCGCCCCGATCCTTTTCGAGCCGGGTCTCCTGCTCGCCGATTTGCTTTTGCAAGCGAACCGCCTCGACTTCTTCCTTGGCGATCAGGTGCATGTTGGTGCGAATCTCTGGGACGATGTTCTTGAGCAAGTCCCGCGCGCGTTGGATTTCAAATTCCATTGGCACGCTGTCACGGACCGTTTGTTTCAACTGGCCGTAGGTGGTCGAGACGTAGCTGGCCGCGTCGCGTCCAAAGCAGAGCAGCCCGAGCACAACGACGCTTCCTCCGGTGATGAGCAACTTGCGAATCATGGCGAGAACCTCCTTCGAGGGACGTACACCGGGCCCGTCGTCGCCGTGGGCCACGACCTGAATCGAACGAGCCGGATTGACCCCTTCGCCCCAGTTATTCGCAGGTCGGAGGCTGGGATTGGACATCCGCCGGCAAAAACTTGGCGAAAATGAGCAATCGCCTACCGGCCAAGCACTTACTGCTGATTGCTACCGCCCGCAGTCGAGCGTAGTATCGAGGAATCGTCCCGCCTTTTGCCCGCCATCGCAAAGCCCCCGCTATGAATTTGATCGCGTTTGCCCTGCGCCGCCCGATCACCGTGATGGTCGTCCTGATCGGCCTGGCGTTGACCAGCGTGCTGGCGGTACGGCGGATGGCGGTCGACATCTTTCCGGCCTTGAACCTGCCGGTGGTTTACGTCTGTCAGCCCTATGGCGGCATGGACCCGGCCCAGATGGAAGGGCTGCTCACCAACTACTACGAGTACCACTTCCTCTATATCAACGGCATCCACCACGTCGAAAGCCGGAACGTGCAAGGGATGGCCCTGATGAAGCTGGTCTTCCATCCCGGCACGAACATGGCCCAGGCCATGGCCGAGACCATCGGCTACGTCAATCGCTCGCGCGCGTTCATGCCGCCGGGCACGGTGCCACCGTTCGTCATGCGGTTCGACACCGGCAGCGTGCCGGTCGGTTACCTGGTCTTGTCGAGCGACACGGTGCCGATTGCCGAGATTCAGGACAAAGGCCTGTTCACCGTGCGGCCGATGTTCGCCGCACTACCGGGCGTGAGTGCGCCACCTCCGTTCGGCGGCAGCGCCCGGGCCATTGTCATCAACCTCGACCCCGATCGGCTGCGGGCGTATCAACTCTCGCCCGAGAATGTCGTGGCCGCCCTGGCCGATGGTAATACCATTGCGCCGTCGGGGAACATTCACCTTGACGACCGGTACCCGATCGTGCCATTGAACTCGATCCTGCGCGATCCACAGGATATGCGCAACATTCCCCTGCGCAAGGGTGCCGGCCCACCGGTCTATGTCGGCGACGTGGCCTTCTCGATCGAGGATTCGACCGATCTGCCAACGGGCTATGCCCTGATCAACGGCCGCCGCGCGGTTTACATTCTGGTCACCAAGCGCGCCGACGCATCGACCTTGAGTGTGGTCAGCGAGGTGCGCAAGGCGTTGCCGCGCATGCAGACCGCCCTACCCGAGGGAATCAACGTCAGCTTCGAGTTCGATCAATCCCCTTACGTCACACGCTCAATTCAGGGGCTGTTGACCGAAGGGGGGCTGGGCGCGCTGCTGACCGGGTTGATGGTGCTGATCTTCTTGCGCGACTGGCGAAGCGCCCTGGTCGTGGTGTTGAATATTCCACTGGCGCTGATGGCCGCGGTGCTCGGACTGTGGATCACGGGGCAGACGATCAACCTGATGACCCTTGGCGGGCTGACGCTGGCCATTGGCATTCTGGTCGACGAAGCCACGGTCGAAATCGAAAACATTCACACCCAGTTCGCTCACTCGCCGACCATTGCCCACGCCGTGCGGCGCGGCAACGCCCAGACCGCCATTCCGCGGTTACTCTCGATGTTGTGCATTCTGGCCGTGTTTCTGCCGGCGGTATTCATGGAAGGGGCAGCCCGCGGGCTGTTCATGCCGCTGGCCATGGCGGTGGCGTTTGCCATGATCGCGTCGTACATCCTGTCGAGCACGTTCGTGCCCGTGGTGTCGACCTGGCTATTGTGTCACGTGGCGCACCATGAAGACGACCCGAGCCAGCAAAGCTGGTTCGATCGGCAACGGGCCCGTTTCGAGCGCTGGGAATCGCGATTGATTGGGATTCGCGGGCTGCTGGTGCCGGCCTATCTCACGGCCAGCATTGCCGTCGTTTATTTCCTCGGCACGCAGCTCGGCATGGAAATCTTTCCCACGGTCGACACGGGACAGTTCCGCTTGCGCCTGCGGGCGCCCGACGGCACCCACTTTGATCGAACCGAGCAGGTGGCGCTGGCGGCAATCAACGAAGTGAAGCAATTGGCTGGTCCTGACAACGTCGAATTGACGCTCGGATATGTTGGCTCGATTCCGTCGAGCTATCCGATCAACGCAGTCTATCAATGGTCGCGCGGTCCGGAAGAGTCGCTGTTGCGCGTGGCCTTGCGCCCCAAGAGCGGCGTGCGCGTCGAGAAGCTCAAGCAACAGTTGCGCGAACGCCTGTCAGAAAAGATGCCCGACGTGCGGGCCTCGTTCGAACCCGGGGACATCATCAATGAGGTGATGAGCTTCGGCTCGCCGACGCCCATCGAAGTAGCCGTCATCGGTGGCAAGAACGCCGCCGATGTGCGAGCCTACGTGGAGCGCATTCGGACGAACATGACCAAGATCGACGCGATCTGCGACCTGCAATATGCCCAGTCGCTCGAATACCCGACCGTGACGGTCGACTTCGATCGGCGCAAAGGGGGCCTGAGCAACGTCACGGCCGCCGACGTGGCGCGGTCGCTGATCCCGGCCACGTCAAGTTCGCGGTTCACCATGCCGAACTACTGGCCCGATCCCAAAACGGGCGTCGGTTACCAGGTGCAAGTTCAGGTGCCGCAGCGCGTGGTGACCGTGGCCTCGGACCTGGAAGCGATTCCGGTCAAGGACACGCCGGCGGGCCAGGTGTTGCTGCGCGACGTGGCGAGCGTTGCGCGTGGCACCATGCCAGGACAGTTCGACCGGTACAACAACAAGCGCGAGATCGGCCTGACCGCCAACATTCGCGGGTCCGACCTGTACCACGTCTCGCGCCAGTTGCGCGATGCGATTGCCGACGCGGGAAAGATACCTGATGGCGCCGTCCTTGACATCCGCGGTCAAATCCCACCGATGGAACAACTGCTCACGGGTCTGGGCGTAGGACTTGGTGTCGCGGTGCTGGTCGTGCTGCTGCTGTTGGCCGCTAACTACCAGTCGTGGCGATTGGCGTTGGCAACCGTATCGACCGCCCCGGCGGCGATTGCTGGCGCGGTGGCCATGCTGTGGTTGACCCACACCACGCTGAACCTGCAATCGTTCATCGGCGCGATCATGGCGCTGGGCGTTTCGATGGCCAACGCCATTTTGCTGGTCAGCTTTGCCGAACACATTCGCCGCGACGGCGCGACGGCACGCGACGCCGCGGCCCAAGGGGCCGCCTCGCGCTTGCGTCCGATCTTGATGACCACCTGTGCCATGTTGGCCGGGATGTTGCCGATGGCATTGGGCCTGGGCGAGGGTGGCGAGCAGTTCGCCCCGCTAGGTCGCAGTGTGATCGGCGGCCTGCTGGGGGCGACGACGGCTACGCTGCTTGTTTTGCCTTCGGTGTTTGCTATTGCCCAGCGCAACGCTCCGAATCGCAGCGCCTCGCTCGACCCTGACGACCCGCAAAGCATCTATCACCAAGTGGCCGCTCACTGAAGAAGACGTAATATGCCTACTATTCACTCGTTGTTTCGTCTGGTTGCGGTCGCTCTCCTGGTGTCGTCCGTGGCCGGCATTTCGTTGGGTGCTGAACCGGCCGCACTGCCGGCCAACACCGTGCGTGTCGCCACGATCAAGCCGGCCCGCAAAGCCCTGCGCCGTGTCATCGAGCAGCCGGCCACGATCGAACCGTATGAAATCACGCCCCTCTACTTCCGCGTGCCGGGCTATGTGAAAGGAGTTCGCGTCGACATCGGCGACGCGATTCACGGGCCGCAGCCGACACCTCCCGAATCGCAAGGCAAACCCGCCGGCAAGGCCAAGGCCGGCGAGCCATTGGCCGAATTGTCAGTCCCTGAACTCGAAGCCGAGCTGCGCCAGAAAGAGTCGTTGGTCACGCAGGCCAAATCGGAAGTCGTGCAAGCCAAGGCGGCCGTGCGAGTGGCTCAGGAAGGGATCACCGTCGCCAAGGCCGACATGGCCGCCGCCGAAGCGGCCGTCGCGGGAGCCGAGGCAATGGCGACGCGCTATGAATCCGAGCTGAAGCGGTTTGTGGCCCTCAAAGAGCGGGACGCCGTGCCGAGCAAACTGGTCGACGAGACCACCGCCTCGCGCGACGCAGCCGCTTCAAACGTCCGCGCGGCCCAGGCCAAGATCACCGCCGTCAAAGCGGCAATCCAGCAAAGCCAGGCATTGCTGGAAAAGGCCGCGGCCGACGTCGCCGCCGCCGAAGCGCGGCAACGCGTGGCCGAAGCCAACGTCGAGCAGACACGCACGATGTGGGGCTACCGCGTGCTGGTCGCGCCGTACGACGGTGTGGTCACGCGTCGCAACATTCACACTGGCCACCTGGTGCAAGGCTCAACCGGCAGCGAACCGGCGCTGATCGTAGCGCGGACCGATCGAGTCCGCGTGCTGATCGATGTGCCCGAGGCTGACGCCGATCAGGTCGCAGCCAACAGCCCCGTCACACTCCGCTTCCCGGCGCTCGGCGGCTTGCAAGTCGAAGCCAAAGTCATCCGCACGTCGTGGGCGCTCGACCGTGCCACACGCACCTTGCGGGCCGAAGTCGATCTGCCGAATCCGCGCGGGCAGTTTCATGCTGGCATGTACGTCTATGCTAGCATCACGTCGGCCCAGCGCGCGGGCGCGCTCGTCCTGCCAACGGCTGCGATCTTTGCTGATAAGTCACAGAGTTATTGTGCCACCATCGAAGACGGCGTGATTCGCCGGCGGCCGGTGACCCTGGGCGTGCGGGCCGGGACCGAAGTCGAGATCACCGGCGGGCTCAAGGACGATGCCGTGGTCGTGGCTGCCAATGGCGCAAACCTTGCCGACGGCCAGCCCGCACAACCGATACCAGCGCCCTAAGCCGATCTTTACCCGTCATTCTGACGCGCTTTCTTGCTCGGCCGCTCCATTTCCGGCCCGCGTCGGCTGCCGCGCACTCCGATAGTAACGATGGTCGCGATTGATGCGCATGGCGCGAACAATGCGCGCAGGACTGGCGGAGACGGTTGTGCGGCAGCATCGTTGGCTAATTCGAGCCTGTTGGATGGCCGGCGCGTGCCTCGTCGTCGGCTGCGCCGGCTCGTCGGCCAATCGTCCCCCTCGCGTTGCCGCAGTCTCGCCGCCGGTGATCGAACGCCCCGAGTTGGCGCTGCCACCGGCGGCCACCGCGAATGTCGCGCCCCTGGAACAGCGCGTGACCGTGGCGCTCGCCCAAGCGCCGGCCCCCTCGACGCCACAGCCCGCGTCCACCGTCGCCCAGACGTCGCTGATTGTCGCGGCGCCCCAGCCGCAATCTCCATCGGGCATCGCCCTGGTGGCGCCAACGCCCCCGCCTGAACCGGTCCCCGCGCCGCCGGCCGAGTCGTCGCCGCGTGAGTACCCGATCGACCTGGTCACGACGTTGCGACTGGCCGACGGCAGCAATCTGCAAGTGGCCGTGGCTCGCGAGCAGATTCGCCAGGCCTGGGCACAATACCAAGGGTCCCGAGTGTTGTGGCTGCCATCGTTGCGCGGCGGGTTGAACTATAACCGGCATGATGGGCCGATTCAGAACATCAACGGTACGATCTTGCCGGTGAGTCGGAGCTTGTTCTATTCGGGCTTGGGCGCCGGCGCGGCGGGGGCCGGCTCGCCGATTCTCCCTGGGCTGTACGCTAACTTCGATCTCGCCGACGCGATCTTTCAACCGTTGGCCACGCGACAAACGGCTCTGGCCCAACGCCATGCCGCGGCGGCCACGACCAACGATATGCTGCTGCGCGTTTCGCAGGGCTATCTCGAACTGTTGCGCGCGGCCGAAGATATCGCCATTGCCGACGAGGCCCAGCAAAACGCCCAATACCTGTTCGACCTAACCTCGACCTATGCCCAGTCGGGGCAAGGCCTGCGCGCCGACGCCGATCGGGCCGAAGCCGAGCTGTCGCTGCGCAAAAACGACCTGTTGAGGGCACAAGAAAACCTGCGCGTTACCTCGGCGCGGCTGGCCCAGTTGCTGCGACTCGACCCGACCGTGCAGCTTGCCCCACTGGACGACACGATCGTGCCGTTGAATCTGGTTCCAGCGGAGGCATCGCTGCACGAGTTGGTGGCGCAAGGGTTGACACTGCGACCCGAGATTGGCCAGAACCGGCACCTGGTCGCGGCGGCGGTCGCAAGGATGCGCCGCGAACAATACGCCCCCCTCGTCCCCAGCGTGCTCGTCGGTGCCAGCTACGGCACGTTTGGTGGTGGGCAAAATGCGTCGGTCTCTGGGTTCGGTGGCCGTTTCGATGCCGACGCAGTCGCTTGGTGGGAGCTGCGCAACTTGGGCTTCGGCGACGCGGCGGCCCGATCCCAGACGCGCTCGGTGGTCCGGCAGGCCAACGAGCAGCAACTGGCCACGATGGACTTGGTGGCCCGCGAGGTGGTCGAGGCCCATACCCAGGTGGCTGCGCGCCTTGCCCAGATTGAAACAGCCCGACTGGGGGTCGAAGCGGCCAAGGCCTCGCACGAGCGGAACGTGGCGCGCATCCGCGACGTGCAAGGGTTGCCGATCGAAGTGTTGCAATCAAACCAGGCGTTGACCGGCGCGCGCCGCGAATACCTGCGCGCGATGATCGACTACAATCTGGCCCAGTTCGCCCTCTATCGCGCTATCGGCTGGCCCGCCATGCCGGCCGCCATCGACCCGCCGGCCAAGGCTTCGTAATCCTAACACTTCACTGGGCGTCCTTGGTCGGCTCGCCAGTCTGTAGGTCGCGCCTTGGCCTGGCGATATTGTGCGAACCAAGCGACCGGAGCCGCTGCCGCAAATGGAAGCCACAACAATGTCAGGCCAAGGCCTGACCTACCGAACTGACACTCGACGAACCTTGCCAACACAAAGCCCCCGGTCATTGACCGGGGCTAATGGTGCTTGCTTCCGAGTTGTGCTCACTGGCACGCTGAACGTGGCTCGGTGTTTCGCCGCCACGTGTGGCGGAGCAGTTTCATCGGCGGGTCGGCTCCCCAGAACTGCCAGTCCCACGACTTTTCGATAAAAAAGCTTTCGATCATCGTCGACGTCACCCGCGGGTGACGGAACAACGCCCGGGCGATGCGCCACACGACCCGGGGATTGGTGTACAAGGCCCACATCATCGTCGCCATCCGGAAATCGTTGGCGATTCTGTACCCTTCGGTCCCGTCCACCTCGGCCTCGCACGTGAAGTACGGGCGGGCGCACGCCTCTAACTGCCCGTCGACCGGGTAGTAGCCCCCCATCCAGTGATGCAACAGGCTGAAATGCCGCTGGTCCGAGCCGCGCGGCCACGACTGCCACGGTGCCAGGAGCCATTCGGGACGCACCTCGCGCTTCACGTGAATGGCCGTCGTCACGTAACGAGCGTCGGGAAGTGCCGGGTCGAGCATGCGGTGCGCGATCTGGAACGATTCGCGATAGATCGAGTTCATTCGACCGGCGAGCACGTCCTCGGGCTGGACCCAATGTTCGAGCGAGCCGTTGGCGATCACGCCGTCGAACCGACCGTGCCATTCATCCAGCTCGAGCAAATCGCGGTAGCTGCAACAGTAAACCTGCTGGCCATTGCGGCGACAGTGTTCGACCTGCTCGCGCGAAACATTCACGCCGACGGCCTGCGCGCCGCGCGCCGCGGCCAAACGCAGCAGATGTCCATAGCCGCAGCCGATCTCGAGCAACCGGAAGCCCGGCCGGTTGCAACCGACCTGGTCGAGCAGATAGTTGAGCTGTCGCTCGATGCCGACTTCGAGCGTTGGGTCGCCGGGACGGTATTCACCGTCGGCCAGGTCGTGAATGCCGGCCGCCTGGGCGGCATGGACCAGCGTGTAGCAAAGCTGGACCAATTCGATTGGCTTGACGCGCGGGTGCGGTGGTGGCAAATCGGCCAGCGAGCGCGGAACGGTCGGGCGGAGTTCGGATCGTGAAGGAAGGGTCTCGAAAGCGGTCGACATGGAAACCTCCGTTGCCAAACGAGGGAGGGGCTTCCAGCCTGGGCGCATCGCGCCGCGAAATGCTCCGGCCGCTTCGATGCGGCTTGTTGACCAGTGTGCAACTTACCGCGCGCTGGATGAATGACAACTTAGCAAAGCTCGTGCCATCCGCGCTCGATTACTCGCCAAAAGATGGCAGCAGCCGCGATCAGGCCGAGATCGCCTGCTCGCAAGGTTGATCTCTCAAAGGATCGACTGCAAATGCTCTTGCTTCTTGCGGACGACCGGACTGCAAAAACTCTTGGGCCGCTTCGGCGTCGGTCAGGCGCTCTTGCCAGATCGCATCGAGCTCGCGGATCAGCCCCTCGTCGCTCAAGAATTGCGCGTCCCACAAGCGCACGAAGCGCAGCACCGAGTCGGGATCAGCTCCCAGGTCGCGAGCCGCGTAGTCGCAGCCGACAGCCAGATCTTCGACCTGGCCCAACGCCCGCAGCTCGCGGACTTCGGCTCCGTGCGACAGGCCATGAGCGACCGGACAAAGCAACGAGCCGCTGAGCCAAGATTGGCGCGTGGTGCGACCGTCGCGCAAGTCCTGCAACAGGAAGAGCAGATTCAGATTCTGGAAATGCCCAAAGACGGCGTTGAATGTTGATGAGGTCATCGCCTTGCTCCTGCGTACCAGCATATCACCCGCTGGTCCTGCAATCGACTCTGTCGCGGCAAGAGTCATTTTGGGGGCGAATCATTCGACGTGGCGGATAAGTGGCGGATCGATGACAGCCATGAACGCCAGGTTGCGGGGCGCCTATTTGCTAGTATCTCGAAGGCCAGCCTGCTACGATCAAGCGCTTAACTAACCGTTTCGTGCTTACGAATGCACCGGAAGATGCGCAACAGCGCGCCGGATGTTTCACGTCGAGCGGCAAGCTCGATTTTCTTTCATTCTCCGCAAGGATGCCGTGGATGTCGCTGGCCAACATTTGCCGGAACCAGTTTTCTTCCCGGGACATCAAGCGCGGCGCCGAGTATTTCGCCACCGGGGCCGTCAACAATCTCGAGGTCAACGACGACCGGCTGAACGCCGAGGTCGCGGGCTCGGACTATTCGCCCTACGACGTGACGCTCGATTGGTCCGAAGCCGATGAGTGCGTCTTGAAAGTCGCGTGCAGTTGCCCGCGCTTCGCGGACACCGGCTTGTGCAAGCATGTCTTTGCCACGATCCTGGCGGCCGACGAGCAAGAAGTCGGGCCGCGACGCACCTCGGGCAATTTCATCGTCGAGGAGTTGGGCGAATCGGACGGCCTCGACGACGGCTACTACGCCGACGACGATGAGTACTCGCCACCTCCGCGGCGCAACTCGCCCACGAAGCGCGTCACATCAGGGGCCGCACAAAAGGCTTCCTCGCGGAAATCTGGCCGGCGGAAAGCCGAGCCCGACTCTTGGAAGAAGCGGTTGGCGGCCGTGAAGAATGCGCTGGCCCGAGTCGATGCACTTGTCGATCTCTCTGGCCAGCGCACGGGCGCGCCGCGCCAAGCGTGGTTCTTGCTGAACCTGAACAACTGCCTGGCCGCGGGCGGACTGGTGGTGCAACTCTGTTGTCGCGAGCGGAAACGGAACGGCGAATTCGGCAAGCTCAAGGTGATGAGCTTGGCGCGGAAAGAACTCTCGTGTTTTGAGGACGCTGACGATCGCGATACGCTGGACCTGCTGTTGGGCCTGCTGCCTTGCCAGAATTACGGCTACGGTTCGGACTACGGCGGATACCGCTGGTTGGACCACCAGGTGTTTTCACAAATCGAGCTGTCGCCGACGCTGGGCCAGATTGTCCTGCCCCGGCTATGCGCCCGAGGCCGGATGTTGTGGACCGAGCGAAACGACTCTCGCGGCCCTTGGACCGACGACCAGGGCCGGCCGGTTGCTTGGGACGAGGGGCCGCCGTGGCAGTTCCGGCTGCACTTTGATCTCGATGATAAGAAAAAGAACTGGTGCGTCACCGGGCGATTGCATCGTGGCGACGAAGCGGCCGATGTTTCGCGCCCGCACCTGGTTCTGCCCGCCGGTTTCATGCTGCTCGACGATCGCTTGGCGCGCGTCGATTGGGGAGGCGGCGCCGCGTGGGCCAGTGGGCTCCGCCAGACCGGGCCGCTGGTCATACCGCGCGGCCAGGCAGACGACTTCCTCGAGCAGTTCTGGCAAGCCACCAGCATTCCCGAGGTCGACATGCCCGCGGAACTCCGCTGGGAACATGCCACCGTGGCGCCGCGCCCCAAGATCGTGCTCAAGAAAGGGCCGGATGCCTGGCGGCGCACCGACCTCGAAGCGAAGGTCACGTTTGAGTACGAAGACCATGCCGTGCGATTGAGTGATCCCGCTCCAAGCTTCATCGACCGCGCGGCGCGGCGGGTGACCCGTCGCGATTTCGCTCGCGAACAGGAACTGCTTGCGCATGCCCGCGACCTGGGGTTCAAAGACGCCGATTATTACAGCCGCAACCGCGCTGACTGGCAATTGAATGAAAGGAATCTGCCGCGCGTCGTGCCGGCATTGACCAGCGCCGGCTGGCAGGTCGAGGCCGATGGCAAGCTGGTCCGCCAGGCTGGCGAGTTCAAGCTGAGCGTCGCTTCAGGCATCGATTGGTTCGACTTGGACGCGCGGTGCGACTTTGAAGGGGTCAGCGTCGGCTTGCCGAAGCTGCTCGAGGCATTGCGCCGCGGTTCGCAATACGTCGCCCTGGACGACGGCTCGCAAGGCATGCTGCCCGAACAATGGCTGGCGAAATTCGCGCCCCTCGCTGAATTGGGCGAGGTCGAAGGAAGCGTGATGCGGTTTCGCCGCTCGCAAGCGTTGTTCCTCGACGCGCTGTTGGCCGCCCAGCCCGAGGCCAAGGTCGACGCCCCCTTCAACCGACTGCGCGTCAAGCTGCGCGACTTCACCGGCGTCAGCCCTCGACAACAACCCGGGGGGTTCGCGGGGCAGTTGCGTGAATACCAGCAATTGGGATTGGGCTGGCTGCGATTTTTGCAGGAGTTCGGGTTTGGCGGCTGTCTGGCCGACGACATGGGGTTGGGCAAGACCGTTCAGGTGCTGGCGCTGTTGGAAGAGCGGCGCACGCGCCGCGCCAAACCGGGACAGCCGCGCCAACCCTCGCTGGTCGTGGCGCCGAAGAGCCTGGTACACAACTGGGTCGAAGAGGCCGCTCGGTTTACCCCGAAGCTCCGCGTATTGAACTACACCGGCTTGGAGCGCAACGGAAAGCTCGGCGAACTGTCGGGGGTTGACTTGATTGTCACGACTTATGCCACCCTGCGAATCGATATTCTCAAGCTCAAGGACATTGGCTTCGATTACGCGATTCTCGACGAGGCCCAGGCGGCCAAAAACTCCGACTCGCAAACAGCCAAGGCCTGCCGGTTGTTGAAAGCGGACTTTCGATTGACCATGACGGGCACCCCCATCGAAAACCACCTGGGGGAACTCTGGTCGATGTTCGAGTTCCTGAACCCTGGCATGCTGGGTCGCACGACCAGGTTCCAGGCGTTGTCCACCAACGGCAAGAAGGTCGCGACGGACGCCTTGCCACAACTGGCCCAGGCGCTGCGCCCGTTTCTATTGCGCCGGACCAAGGAGCAAGTGCTGTCCGAGTTGCCACCCAAGACCGAACAGACCTTGTTCTGTGAACTCGACGCGACGCAACGCAAGCTCTACGACGAGCTGCGCGATCATTATCGGCAATCACTGGATGAGCGAATTGCCCGGCAAGGGCTGAAGAAATCGAAGATCCAGGTGCTGGAAGCGCTGCTCCGTTTGCGGCAGGCGGCTTGTCACCCCGGCCTGCTCGACAAGAAACAGACTGGCGAATCGAGTGCCAAGCTCGACACCTTATTCGCGCAACTCAGCGAGGTACTCGACGCCGGGCACAAGGCGCTAGTGTTCTCGCAATTCACCAGCCTGCTGGCGATCGTGCGCAAGCGCCTGGACGCCGAACGGATCAGTTACACCTATCTCGACGGCAAGACCAACGCCCGCCAGAAAGTTGTCGAACGATTCCAGAACGACGACACGTGTCGCCTGTTTCTGATCAGCCTCAAGGCGGGCGGAACGGGCCTGAATCTGACCGCGGCGGACTATGTGTTCATTCTCGACCCGTGGTGGAATCCGGCCGTCGAGGCCCAAGCCATCGATCGCGCCCACCGGATCGGCCAGACCAAGCCGACCTTTGCTTACCGCTTGATCGCCAGCAATACCGTCGAGGAGAAGATTCTCGAACTGCAAGCTCAAAAGCGGGAACTAGCCGACGCCATCATCTCGGCCGACGGCAGTCCGATCAGCCAACTGACCGCGGATGACCTGAAGTTGCTGCTCAGCTAATCGACGTAGCGTTACTCAGATTCTCTGGCCCAAAGTACGTGAACTTCCGTTCGGCGTCGAACTCCAAGACGACTTCATCGGCCTGGTAAGCAACGAATTCAGCGCCTCGCCGTAGCTCGGCAAAGGCGCGCGACTCGACGGGCGACGCTCCCGCCCCGGTTTCGTCTGTCATCGCGTGTCTCGCCTGAGGCCGAAATGCACTTCGTCGACGACGTTACTTGGCCGCCGGCGCCAAGGGCGGCTGGACCGTCACTTCGCTCTCGGGCAAGGGCTCGATCTGGGCATCGACCCCTTTCAGGTGCTTATCAAAAAACGAGTTGACCAGCTTGCCGACCGCGGGCAACAAGAAAGCCGGCCCGCCGTGGCCGGCACCCGGCAGCTTTTGCAGCGTGACCTCGACGCCCGCCTTGGCTAATAGCTCGCTCAACTCGACGCTTTGAGCATACGGGACCAGCGAGTCACGGTCGCCGTGCAGAATCAGAAACGGCGGGTTGTCCTTACTGACATAATGCACCGGGCTGACGGCGTCGCACTTTTCCTTGTCTTCGCCCAGCTTGGCATCGATGAGCCGCGAATAGGGATCGCCGTTGTTCCACTTGAAGACGTACTTGACCGCCGTGTCGGCTTCGGCGTGAGCCACGACCTTCCAGAAATCGGCGGGGCCAAAAATGTCGCACACGGCCTGCACCCGATCGGACTGATCTTCGTTGCCGCCGATCATCGGAAACGCTCGCTTGCCACCACTGGTGCCGACGAGCGCGGCCAGGTGTCCTCCGGCCGAGGCGCCGCCGACGCCGATCCGCGCAGGGTCGATGTTGTACTTCTTGGCGTTGGCGCGCAGCCAGCGAATGGCGGCCTGGCAGTCTTGAATCTGAGCGGGGAACGTGGCCTTCTGACTGAAGCGATATTCGATGCTGGCGGCGACGTAGCCGCGCCGCAGTTGTTCCAGGTAGGGAAGTTGGGTCTTGCTGCCGCCGCTCCAGCCGCCGCCGTGAATCCAGACTAGCAGCGGCAATGGCTTCTCGGCCGGACTCTCGGGATAGTAAATGTCGAGCGTCTGGGCCGGATCGCCGTCGGGTACATAAAGCACGTCGTACTCGGCGACGAAGCCCTGGGGCGGCGTGGCCCGCTTGGGCGCCGGGTTCTGGGCGAATGTCTCGGCCGCAACCAAGGCGGCCACACTCAGCACCAGCATGAGTCGTGAAACAAGGCGACGTGTGCGCATGATGATCTCCTGATCGAGGCTCGGCTTGAAGCGGTGGCCCTGATCCTAGCCGACGGGGCCGCGCAAGCCAAATCCGAGCTTATCGAAAGGAAAACGTCATCAGCAACTTGGCGCTGAGATGATTCCGATCAACGGCCTTCGCCGCTCGCGCCCAACAGCTTCAAGACGGCATCGGCCGTTTTCTCGGCTGCCGCGAGGTCCTGGCCTTGCAGATTCTTTTCCAACTCACGCATCAGTGCGATGGCCTGCCGCTCTCGACTTCGGTCGCCATCGATCCAGCCGGGAAGCGACTGCTGAATCTTTTGAATCTTGGCTGGTAGGTCCATCGCGACGGTCGTGACCTTGGGCCGTGGCGTCTCGGGGCTTTCTCCCTTCATCAACGCCAACACCTGGTCGGCGGCCTGGTCGGCCGCTTGCCATTGCTTTTCCTTGATCAGCGATTGGACCTTCTGGATCAGCGGCATCGCCTGGGCCTGCTTTCCCGTTTTCTGGACCCACGGAGGAAGCTCGGCTTGAATGCGGCGCATCTTGGCTTGGAACGCCTCGCTCGAGAAACCGGTCGCTGCGGATTCGACCAGCGGTTCGCCGCGGAGAAACTTGGCATAGGCGGCCAGGCACTCGGGGTTCTCCGTGGCCTGGCGGAAAAAACTTTCGCGCAGCGCCTCGCCGCCGATGCCCCAAGAAAACACATTCGTCAGCACCGCGCCGTGGTTGAACATTCGTCCCAGGTAGGTTTCCATCGTCGGCTCGCCGGGCATGCTGGTGGGAGACACGTTCGTCCCTTCGGCCGAAATCCAGCCCGGGGAGCCGTGCTTCTCAAGCACCGAGTAGACCTCCTTAAACGTGCGTCCTTCCGGGTAAGTGGAGAATCCTGGGCGGTAGGCCGAGCTGAAGGCCACCTCGGGCACCGCGAAGGCGACCCGTTCGGCGTATGTCTCGGTCTCGGTTGGCTTCCGCAGCCCCTGATCGGTGAAAGCGATGTGACAGAAGATTTTTTCGCGCGGCGTTCCGGCGGCGTGCAGCCCGTCGGCCCACAGCTTCATCCATTCTTTCACCACGCTCACCCGTTCAGCGTCAATATCCTTTGGCGGATTCGCTTCGCTGAAGCCGCGATGGGCCAGCGCTCGAAAGCCCAGCGCGCGACTCGTGTCGTAATCACGGCTAATCTGCGTTTCGGACCCGGCGATCACGCCCGCGAACAGGTATTCTTTTTCCTGCGCCTTGAGCGTTTCCAACTCGCGCTTGATCTCGGCGCCAAGCAACCCCGCCCGGGCTTTCGCCGCGGAAACAACGGCCGGCGCGTTGTAGCACATTTGCGGAGGAAACTTCGTCGGGCTCGGTCCCCAGTCCAGCCGCCGACCGGTGCTGGGCTGGAGCTTCCAATCGGCGGCTTCGATATTGTCGGGATTAGCCAGCAAATCTTTACGCTCGCCCCAACTCATCGAATCGTCAAGGTGAATGGCCACGGCGACGTCGTTTTCCCGCGCGACGGCGAATGCGTCGCGTATCCACTGGCGCGCATCGTCGTCCGCGACATCGAACGAAAAGGGTCCGACGGCAAAGCCGAGCTTGTGCCGCGCGTCACCGGTGATGCCGATCGCCTGGGACACGTCGCGAACGAAGCCCTCCATTTCCGCCTTGCCCAACGTGAAGCGCGCCGACGTGGACGGAAGGCCCGGATATCCCGGCATGCGGGGCCAAACCTGAAAGACCAGATATTTGGTTTCGGCGACGCGGGCCGACGGCGACTCGGCGGCCCAGCCGTGCCGCCAACAATTCCCGGTCAACATGAAAAGCAAGACGGGAACGACGAATCGGCGCATGGCAGTTCCTTTCGGGCGCGACGAAGACGGTTGGAGCTGGAATACAGACTGAGTCGGTAGGTTCTACCCAGCCGGTGCCGCCCAAGTTTCACCGCAGGCGGAGCGATGTCTCGGCATAACATCGCACAGCAATCCCCCCTGGCGATTAGTCTTTCATCCCATCGTTGGGCATCGATCTTTCTGGCTCGTCGTCAGCGACCCGATCGGGCGCCGCGGGGCCACCTGCTCCCTGGCCCAGCGACGGGTTGGCGCCGCGCAACTTTTCCGCGATCACGGCTCGCAGAACCGCCGTAGCTTCGCGCAAATCGCTCGGCTCGGACGATGCGTTCAAATGCGGGTCAGTCAGATTCATGGTTTTGAACCTTTTCAGATCCAAGTGCCCGGACTCGGTGGCGCTGGCCCGGCGGGGACTGGTCATTACCAAGGAATGCCGTTCCTGGCCGGAACGAACACAATCGCGCTTCGTTTTCCGAAGAAAGGCGCCCGAGCCGATGAAATGGGGGCTGCTGCTCGCGTCGCTTCAGCCCGAAGCTCCCAACTTCCGCGGCTGGGGCGAGTTGCCGCCGATTTGCGTGGTGACTAACATGAGGCGACCCGATTCTGTTCGCCTTTTTCGGCGGCAATCATGAGCGAGCAGCACTCCTTCGCCGAACTCCTGGCAAAAGTGCGCGCCGGGGATCAGGCCGCGGCAGGTGAGTTGGTGCGGCGTTACGAGCCGGCGATCCGCCGCTTCATTCGCGCCCGGCTGACCGATCAGCAGCTGAGGCGGACCCTCGACACGATGGACATTTGTCAGTCGGTCATGGGGGGATTCTTTGCCCGGTTGGCCGTGGGACAGTTCGACCTCGAATCTCCCGATCAGCTCATCAAGCTGCTGGCGACCATTGCCTCGAACAAGCTGAACGAGAAAGTCCGCCGCGAGCAGGCGATCAAGCGCGGAGGGCCAAACGGGCACCTGGCGTCAATTGACGAGCAGACGCTGCCAGGAAATTTGGCGACTCCCAGCCGTATCGTCGCGGGGCGTGAACTGCTCGATCGATTCCGCGCCATGCTCACCGACGAAGAGCGCTACTTGTTCGACACTCGCTCGGCGGGCCGTTCGTGGGGCGAGTTGGCGGTCGAGCTAGGAACCACGGCCGACGCCCTGCGGATGCGCTGGAGCCGAGTGGTCGATCGCGCGGCGGTCGAGTTGAATTGGGACGCCGACCAGGAATGAGTTGGCCACCGCCAGCGGCATCCGCGCCGCCGCCGAGGGGCGCGCTTACGCGATGATCTCCTTGAGCACCCCGGTGCTATCTCCGTGGCGCTCGACTTCCACACCCACGCCTTGCAACAGCGCGAGCCAGGCGTTGCACAGCGGCGTGTCTTTCGGAACAACAATGTTTTGGCCGAGTTTCACCCCTGCGCCGCCGCCGGTCAGAATCGTCGGGCAGTTCGTCAACTCGTGCCCGGTGCGAATGTTGCTGCCGTAGGCGACCGCGACGTTGTCGAACAGCCGGCTGCCATCGGCTTCCTTGGTCGCTTTCAATTTATCGATGAAGCCCGCCAACAGTTCGCTCTGCGCCACGTCGCGACGCTGCGAAGCGTCGAGCTTTTCGCCGAGCGTCGTATGGTAGTGGCTCATATCGTGCGGATGGACCTTGATGTCCATCGCCGTCAACAGCGTGTTCACCGGCTGACGGTAGGTCATGACGCGCGCGCTGTCGGTCTGCATGGCCGCCACCATGATGTCGTACATGAGCTTGATTTCCTCGCGGCCATCCACGCCGGGCTTGGGCTCGGCCAGCGGCGCTTGTGGCTGGGGCACGCCCAGCCATTGCTCCTCTTTGGCCAATCGCGTCTCGATGTCGCGAATTCCCTGGAAGTATTCCTCGAGCTTGGCGTCATCGTAACGCGACAGACCTCGCCGCAACGAGTTGGCATTGTCGATTACGGTATCGAGCACGCTTCGCTTCTGCGCGAGCATGGCCCGCTGTTGCTCGATCGGCGTCGTGTCCTGGGCGAACAACCGATGAAACGCGGCGACGGGGCCGTTCTGACCACCGATCGGCTTGCCGCTGACGTCCCAAGCCATCGACAAACCGGGGCCATGTCCACTCAGGTCGCCAGACTGGCTGCCATTGAATTGCAGCGACGAGAAACGCGTTTGCAATCCAAGCTGGGCGGCGGCAACCTGGTCGGCGCTGATGCTGTTATGAAAGCTTTGGCCCGGCTGGGCATACCGATTGGCGCCCGTCAGCCACATGGTGCTGCCCCAATGCCCCTCGTTGGAATATTTGTTCAACAGACCTTGCACCACGCTGAAATCAGCCTTGTGACGCGCCAGAGGTTTCAGTCCTGGCGGCAATTCGTAGTTCGGTCCCGGTTGCCTAATGTCTGGATACCAGGTGCTTTCGGTGATGCCCCAACCGAAGCCCAAGAAGATCAACCGCTTGGGTGGCTGGGATGGTTCAGCGGCGGCCGCGAATCGACGAAAGCCCAATGATTCAAGCACGGGCAAGGCGATGATGGCCGTAGCCGAGTGCAAGAAGTGGCGGCGGTTTTTCATTGATTTCAATCGCTGATTAAATGGTCAGGCTTGTCGGGATGCAGTCAGTATATTGCAACCGCTCATTTGGTGTGGAATTCCTTGCTGGAAACCAAGGCGTGGATGAACTCACGCATGCCGAAATCCTTCTGCTTGGCCGTGGCCACGAAATCATCCAGCAATGGCTCGTCACGGAAGCCGATCGGACGGCCGAGCGCGTATTCAATGAGCGCGGCACTGAATCCTCGCGCGAAGTCCTCGCGTTTCGACGCAATGATCTCGCGCAGCTCGAAATAGCTGCTAAACGTCGGGCCTTGATGGAGGGTTGCCGTCGGATCAATCGTCCAGGTTTTGCTGGCCCCTTTGACCGGCTTGCCGTTTTCGTCCATGACCTGATAACTATCTTCGGTACGCCACTGACCCACGGCGTCGAAGTTCTCCAGGCCAAAGCCGACGGGGTCGATCTTGCGATGGCAACTGGCGCACTGGGCGTCCTCTTGATGTGCGAAGAGCCGCTCACGAGTCGTCAACACTTTTCCCGCCAGGCGCGTGATTTGCGGCACGTTGGCCGGGGCCGGCGGCGGCGGGTCGTTGAGCAACTTGCGCAGCACCCAGGCGCCTCGCTCGACGGGGCTGGTGCGATCGCCGTTGCCACCCATCACGTTGATCGCCGCCATGCCCAACAAACCACCACGCGGCGAGTTGGTCGGCACGCTCACCTTTTGATATGCGTCTCCCTGCACGCCAGGAAGCCCATAGAAGTCGCCGAGTAGATGGTTGATGACCACGTAATCGGCCTTCAGCAGATCGCTCAGCGGCGCATTCTGCCGCAGGACGAAGGCAAATGTTTCATAGACTTCGTTCTTCGCCGCCAATCGCGTGCTGTCGTCGAAGCGAGGAAACTTCGGCCGGTTGACCTCAAAGAAGTCGAGTCGGTCCATGCCGAGCCACTGAAAGACAAAGCCGCGAACGAATTCGTTGGCACGAGGGTCGTCCAAAAGGCGCGTCGTTTGGCTAACCAATACATCGGACTTGAGCAGCTCACCATTACCGGCAACCTGCAACAACGCTTCGTCGGGCGGCGCGCTCCACAAAAAGTAAGAGAGCCGGGTCGCCAACTCGGGACCGCTCAGCGGGCGATGCTTGTCTCCTTCGACCGGCTCCGCCAGGTACAAGAACATGGGAGAGGCGAGCACGATCGAGAGCGTGTCTTTCAAGGCCGCCGCTGGTCGGCGCCCCGATTTGAGATGCGTCTCGTAAATCTTCGCGAGTCGCCGCAAATAGCTCTCGGACGGCTCGACACCGCGAAACGCAACTTTGGCAAACCGCGAGATTGCCGCTTCAACCTCGGCGGTGGGAGGAGCCTGCGATTTGCCATCGATCGTCAAGTCAATCGCGGCGAGTCCCGGCGGCTGCGACTTGGCCGCGTCGCTCAGCCGCTCGATTTCCAGGTAGTCGATCCACAGCACCGCCTCGGGCCCGATGCCGTTGCGCTTCACGGCCGCGCTGCGTTTGCGACCTCCTTCGTCATTGTTGTCCCACGCTCCCTTTTCGCGAATGAAGAGCGTACGGTCGCCGGCGTCGGTTTGCGAGCGCGTCAGCGAGAACCGCATTTCGACAATCTGCGGCTGCTCCATCGTGCCAGTAATCTCATAGGTGGCGCGGACCATCCCATTGCGCGGATGCATGCCGATCTCAAGAAAGCGCTGTTCAGGCCGCGCTTCGGGCGCGGCCGCCAGTCGCACTCGCAACACGTAATCGCCACTGCTCCATTCACCCGGCACCGGCAATTGCAAAAAGCCGAGCGCCATCACCGCCGGGTGCATGGTCGGCGTGCCCAGATACGCGCCGCGCTCGAGCCCGGGACGTGACAGGTAGTATTCGTGGTACTTCTGCCAATTCTCACCCAGCGCCGCGTTTGCCTTGTCGGCGTTGTTTTCAGCGGTGCGAAAGCCGAATGATTCGGGCGACGGCGCGCCTTGGAGCTTGGCCCATGAGCGGCGAAACACCGCGTCGTTCTTCGATTGCCCGCGCAACTCGGCGACTACATCTTTGTTCTCGGGCAGCGCGGCCGCGGCATTGATGGCTTGTACCCAACTTTGGGCCCGCTCGCGAGCGTCGATTTGCGCGGCGACGTAGTTCTTCACCTTTTCGTTCGCCGTTTCACATTCAAACCGCACCTGGCGCAGCCCCGCCGCCGAGACCGAGCCGACCTGCCGGTTGTCGCCGATATTGAACCGGGGCGGCTTCGGTGGCGTCGCCGGCGCGGCGCCCGTGTTGCGTTCGATTTCCAGCCAATCGACCCACAACGCTAGTTCCGGCCCGATGCCGTTCTTGGCCTTGCCAGCGTTGAAAATGATCCGGGTTTGGGTGAAGTGATCGTTGCTCCCTTTTTCGCGAATAAAAAACGTGCGACTCTCTCGCGTCATCTGCTCCTTGGTAAGCGTCACCGGAATCTCGATCACCTGCGGCGCCGACATCGTGCCGCTAACTTCGTGAGTGCTCAGCGGCCGACCGTTGCGCGGGTGCAAGCCAAACTCGATAAAACGTCGCTCGGGCGCTGAATGTTCCAGCGCCGCAATTCGCACGCGCACGGTATACGAGCCCACGGGCCAGTTTGGCGGCACCGTGACGCCAACATAATCGTTCCCCAGATCGTTACCGGCCATGATCGTCAAGTACGCGCCAGTATCGAGGTGCGGTTGCTTGAGATAGTTCTCGGTATAGGGCCGCAGATAACCGCTGGCCTGCTTGGTCTCGAAGGTGAGCGCGCCATTGGCCTTGTCGGCGTTATTCTCGACAGTCCGAAACCCAAATGCTTCAGGGGCCGGCGCCCCCTGAATCTTCGCCCACGAACGGCGAAACACCGCGTCGGTCTTCGCTTCCTTGCGCAGTTCGGCGACGATGGCGGCGTTTTCCGAGCGCGCGGCAGCTGCTTCGACGGCTTGGGCCCACTGCTTGGCTCGTTCGAGCGCGTCGAGTTGATCTTGATACTTCTTGATGATGGTTTTGAGCGATTCCTCGGCTTCGTAGCGCAGTTTGCGTTCTTCGCCGGCCGCGGCTTGCCAGGCAAACGCCTCTTCCAACGCCTCGCGCCCCAGTGATTGGTACTGTTCGATCTGGTTGGCGGACATGAACAGGTTCTGGCCCGCCGTATCGAACCCGCCAGTGCCGGTGTCGCTGGGCAGTTCGCTGACATTGATCTCGACGCCCAGCAGCTCGCGCAGCGTGTTCTTGTACTCGCGCCGGTTCAGGCGTCGCATCGTAATCACGCCGCGCTGATCGGCAAGGCGCTTCCGCGCCGCGACCATCAAGTTGGCCAGATCGTCGAGCAAATCGGCCTTCGCGGCGTTGGGGGGCTGCTGCTGGTCCTCGGGGGGCATGTCCCCCGAGTTCATGGCATTGAGAACTTTTTGCCACCGCTCGGCAGTCTCGAGATTGTCAATCGAGAATGACAGCTCATCGACGCGAAACCTGCCGTTCTGCTCATGGGGGCCGTGACAGTTCAAGCAAAACGTGTCGAGCAAGGCTTTGTGTTTAGCGGGCAGCGACGGCGCCGCCCCTTTGTCGGCCGCGCGAACCGTTGCGCCGCATAGCCAGACACAGAGCAAACCAGCAGCGAGGGTGAGCAGTCGGGAAGGCTTCATCATCTAGCCAGCGGGGAGCGGAGGGCGGGCTCGTCCATTCTAATTGGTTGCCCGCGAGAACGATATAGCGTGCCGCGCTCGGTGGCGCCGCCGACCGAGCGGAGAATTGCGCGGTTTATCGCGTTGCCAAAAACCAGTCGTCGGAACAGGCACATGCCGACATCGCTTCTTGGCGCCGCCACACGCGATGGGGGCGAAGGCGCGTCCGTTATTCGGCGAACAGTCGCTCGCGGGCTGACTCGCAGATGGCGATAACCGCCGGATGCTTTAGCTTGCGCTCGACCGAGATCGCATAGAAGCGATTGGTCATCACCCCCACGCGCCCCACGGCGCGAACCCCGTAGACCCGCGTGATGTCGCGCTCGACCACCGTGGGCGCGGCGAACACGCCCAACCCTTTCTGACCCAAGGACTGCAGCACCGCCAGATCCTCAATCTCGGCGACTACTTCGGGCGCGACCCCCTTCGCGCTGAACCAGGCGTCGAGCGACTTGCGCATGGCGCTATTCGGCGTCGGCAGCAGCATTGGCGCGTCGTGCAGCGATTTGGGAAAGCCCTTGCCATATCGCTGCCACAGCGGCTTGGTGGCGAAGAGCGTGGCGGGGCATTCACCGAGCAAGTGATTGAACGCCCGCACACGCGCCGTCGGCGGGATCGGCGCGTCGCTAAGCACCATGTCCAAGGCGTGGACCGAAAGCTCCGCCAGCAATTGATCAGGCCGACCCATGTGCAATTCGAGCCGCACCGCGGGGGACAGGCGTAACGCGGGGTCGAGCAAGCGATGCGCCGTCAGCTTGGGAAGCGTGGTGGCCATCCCCACCGCGAAACGCTGCGGTCGCTCGGCGCCCACGCCATGCACGGCCTGCGACAATTCCCGCCCCTTCTCGAAAATCTCCTCCGCGTAGCGAAACACGATTTCGCCGATCTCGGTCAAGGCGAGACTTCGGCCCCGACGCACGAACAGCTTGTGCCCCAGCGATCGTTCGAGCGCGTGCAATTGCGTGCTGACGGTCGGCTGGGAGAGGTGCAACTGGCTTGCCGCGCGAACGACGCTTCCCTCGCGCGCAATCGTCCAGAAGTACAACAGATGGTGGTAATTCAACCAGTCGTTGGCAGGCATGGACGCGCTCGCGTCATTGAGGGAACCACGACGAAGGTTTACGAGGCCAGCCAACCGCGTCATTTCATCGCCCGCTTTTCCATCCCAAGCGTACTACCGATCTTCACTCTGGCGCGTTGCATCGGCCGGCAACACGGCCTTTTATTACGCTTATTTAATCTATTGATGCCGATTGGGTGATAACTATGAACATATAGTCTTTTTCAATATATTTTCACACCTTTTTTTGTATTGGTTCAACGGCCGAATAAAAGTAATACTTGCGTTATTGGGCGGGTGTCCTATACCTCAGTTGTGAACTCGCCACGCGACACCATCCGGATCGCGACCTGAACGACTAAACCACGAGCGAAAGCCCCATGAAAGTCTCGTCCCTTCTCGCCGTTAACTTGGCGCTGGTTTCCCTCTGTCTGTCGGCGTGCAACTCGCATCACGAGGAACACCACGAGGAAGCCCACAAGATCACGGCCACCAACCCGCAGTCAAAGGCGATCACGCTGATCCAGCAGTACGTCTGCCAGATTCATTCGCAGCGGCACATCAAGGTCCGCGCCTTGGAGATGGGGTACCTCGAGGCGATCACCATCAAGGAAGGCCAGCAAGTGAATGCTGGTGATTTGCTGTTCCGCGTGATCCCCATCCTCTACCAGAAGAAGGCGGATGCCGAGGTGGCCGAGGCCAACCTGGCTCGCTTGGAATACAACTACACCAAGAGCCTGTTTGAAAAGAAGGTCGTGTCGGAGAACGAAGTGAACCTGATTGGGGCCAAACTGGCCAAGGCCGAGGCCAAGGCCGACCTGGCCAAGGCCGAGTTGAATTTCGCCACGGTCAAGGCGCCCTTCGAAGGCATCGTCGATCGTCTCCAGCATCAACAGGGAAGCCTGGTGCAAGAAGGCGAAATCCTCACGACCTTGTCCGACAATAGCCTGATGTGGGTGTACTTCAATGTCCCCGAAGCCCGCTATCTCGAATACATGGCTGAAATGAACCAGCACAAGCATGAATTGAAAGTTGAGCTCGTCCTGGCCAACGGCAAGAAGTTCGACCAGATCGGCAAGATCGGCGCCATCGAAGCCGACTTCAACAACGAGAACGGCAATATCCCGTTCCGCGCCGATTTTCCGAATCCGGATCGTTTGCTGCGTCACGGCCAGACGGGCACCATCTTGATCAGCCGCGTGCAAAACGACGCGATCCTCATTCCGCAACGAGCCACGTTCGAGGTGCTGCAAAAGCGGTACGTGTACGTCATCGACGAGGACAACATCGCGCACCAGCAAGAGATCGAAGTCCAGAACGAATTGGATGATCTCTTCGTGCTCAAACAGGGCGTCGGCACCGGCGACAAGATCGTGCTCGAAGGCATTCGCCAGGTGCGCGACGGCGACAAGGTGAAATACGAAGATCGTGAAATCGAGCAAGTGGTTTCCAACCTGAAATACCACGCGGAGTAACCGCCGCTTAACGGCAGCCAGCACCTGAAGCAAAACGGATTGTCCCCACCCCAATGTTCTCGCAATTCCTCCGCCGCCCAGCCCTGGCGATCGTCATTTCGATCATCATTCTGTTCCTGGGCGGGTTGTCGATCAAAACCCTGCCGATCTCGCAATTCCCCAACGTCGCGCCCCCCAGCGTGGTCGTGACCCTCGCCTTTCCGGGCGCCAGCGCCAACGTGTTGGTCGACTCGGTGCTGGTCATTCTCGAGCAGGCGATCAACGGCGTGCAGGACATGCGCTACATGGTCTCGGCCGGGACCAGCGCCGGCGAGGCGACGATCCTGATCATCTTCGAGCCCGGCAGCGACCCGAACATCGCGGTCTTGAATGTGCAAAACCGCATTCAAACCGTCAAACAGCGTTTGCCGCCGATCGTCGAACTGGAAGGCATCGTCGTGCTCCAGCAGATGACGAGCATGTTGATGTACGTCAACATCTACAGCACCGATCCGGGGCACAACCAGGATTTCTTGTACAACTATGCGTTCGTCAACGTGGTGCCCGAGGTCAAGCGGGTTCGCGGCATCGGCAGCGCCAATATCCTGGGCAGCCGCGCGATGGCCATGCGCGTCTGGCTCAATCTGGAGCGCATGCGCGCTTATCGAGTCTCGTCCGACGACGTCATGCAGGCGGTAAGAGAACAAAGTATGATCGGTTCGCCCGGCCGCCTGGGCCAGGCGACCGGTAGGACTTCGCAAACCGTGGAGTACGTGCTTACCTGGGTCGGCCGCTACAACAAGCCCGAGCAGTACGAAAACATCATCCTCAAGGCCAACCCCGACGGCCAGATTTTGCGGCTCAAGGATGTGGCCCAAATCGAAATCGGCCCTTCGTACTACAACGTCTATTCGGACATGGACGGCCACCCCTCGGCGGCCATCGTGCTGAAACAAATCCCCGGTACGAATGCCGCCACCGTCATCGAGAACGTCAAAGAGAAGCTCGAGGAGATCAAGAAGGAAGCGTTCCCGCCGGGCATGGACTTCGCGATCAGCTACGATGTCTCGACGTTCTTGGACGCTTCGATCGAGCAGGTGCTGCACACCCTGCTGGAAGCCTTCTTGCTGGTCTCCCTCGTGGTATACATGTTCCTCGGGGATGTCCGCTCCACGCTGATTCCGACGCTGGCGGTGCCCGTCTCGTTGATTGGCGCCTTCTTTTTCATGCAAGTGTTGGGGCTGTCGATCAATCTGATCACGCTCTTCGCCTTGGTGCTGGCGATCGGGGTCGTGGTGGACGACGCCATCGTGG